>JAUNUZ010000039.1 GCA_030537915.1 Micrococcales bacterium | reverse complement strand
TTCGCTGGTGGCGGGGTCGGAATCGACTGGCTGCCAGTCCTCCCAGGCCCCGTCGACGGCCTTGGTGCGGTACTGGGCGATGGTGCCGGCCCCGGGTCGGGACCCGTAGGTGACCCCGACGATCGCCAGGTCACGCGGGACCGACGCAGGCGCGGACACCTCCAGGACCCTCGGCGCCGTCGCGACCTTGACGGCGGCACCGGCCTGGATCGCTTGGGTCGTCGCGAGGCTTACGTCCCGCCTGCTGGCGACGTCTCCATCGCCGACCGTCGGCGAAGCGGGTGCGACGAGTTCTACCCGTCGCTCGCTCGTGGGCACCGGGGTTGAATCAGCAGTGGCCACCGGGGTATCGACGGGGAGGACGACCAGGACGGGTGCGACCATGAGCGAGACGGTGAAGTAGGACAGACGACGGATCCGCACGTTTGTTGCACTCCTTGTCGGCGATGACGCGCACGCGAGGAATGTCACGTGCGCCGGGCCCCCGAGATGTCCGGGCCGCCACATGCCGACCGATCTGACGGTCTCGACGGTGTCAGCGGCGCCCGTTGGACACTCGCGACTCACATCGGCCGCCCCGCCGCACAGCTGCGCCGCACGGGGGAATCCACCCGCTTCGGCGGAATCTAAGCGTCAGCGAATAGAAGGACCGCACAACCGAATCGCCGAGACCCCCGCAGACGTCTGCGGGGGTCTCGGCGATGGTGGGCTCTGTCCTGCGGGGCCGTTCGGGGCGTGCTCAGTCAGCCGCCCCGGGAGGCGCTGGGAGTCTGCTGCGAGTAGGCCTTAGAGCCTGCTTCAGTGCGCGGCGGTGGGCGCGGCCTGGTCGAGGTCGGCGAGCATGTCGAGGAACCAGTGCGTAGTGATGTCGAACGGCTTATGTCCGGCGATCCGCTCGAACTCGATGGCGCGCAGCTCGTCACCGCGCTCCTCGTCGTTGCCGATGACACCTGACTCCCCCGCCAGCGCCTTCTCGACCGCGAGGTCGGTCATCGACTTGATGAGCGCGAGGTCGTAATCGTTAGCCGGCGCCGAGCGCGAGAAATAGCCGGACTTCTGCACATTGACCTTCTCGGCGCCGAGCTTGAGCGCGAACTGCTTGGCGAACCAGGCGCCCGGGTTGACCTCATTGAGCCGAACGTGTCCGAAGGCATCCCGCGGCACTTCCTCCCCGGCTGCTTCCATGGCGGCCACGATCTCGGGGACGCCCGCCCCCTCAGAGACGAAGAGTGTCACGCAGCCCTGCTCGTCCATGACCGTGCGCAGACGCTCCGCCTCGGCATTGACGTCGAGCTCGGCCTCGGGCACGTAGACGCCGTGGACGTCCCACGTCTCGCGGGTCAGGCCGATCTCAGGCAACCACTCGCGGGTGTCGAGCCACTCGCGGTACTTCTTGGCGGTCGCCGCGGTGAGCCAGCCGCAGTTGCGACCCATGACCTCGTGCACGATGAGCATCCGCGAGCCGGAGTTGTGCTCGGCGACGATATTGGCGGCGAAGCGCGCGCCCTGCTCGGCGGCCGTGTCCGACCCGAGGGACTGGCGGATCGGGATGATGTCGTTGTCGATGGTCTTGGGCAGGCCGACGACGACGAGCGGATGCCCGGCCTCCTCGACGTGCTTGGCCAGGTCGGCGGCCGTTATGTTGGTGTCGTCCCCGCCGATCGTGTGCAGGACGTCCACACCGTCATCGGTGAGGCGCTTCGCGGCGTACTCAAGCGGTTCGACGCCCTGCGGCACGAGCCCCCGCTTGAGCAGGTCCTGCGTGTTCGTCAGCTTCACGCGCGAGTTGCCGATCGGCGAGCCGCCGTACTGGTGCAGGAGGGCCGCCTTTTCGCGCACGACGTCGGTGACTGTGATGTAGTCGCCGGTCAACAAACCCTGGTAGCCGTGCTTGTAGGCGATGATCTCGACCTCGGGGGCGAGCTCGGTGTAGCGCTGGATAAGGCCGCCAACCGCCGAGGACAAGCAAGGGGCATAGCCGCCGGCGGTGAGCAGGGCGACGCGACGAATGGACATGCCATCAGCTCCGTGGGTGATCAGTGGGTCCGGCGGGCGCCGGCGAGTCCCGTTCACCCTACCGAGTCACCCGACGCGGTCAGTCTCCCGGCAGTGTCCAGGTGTGCACCGGCTCGTTGCTGTGCATCCGCTCGATGTAGGCCGCCAGCATCTTGGTCAGGGCGGTGTAGCGGTCGAGACCGTCGCCCTCGAAACGTCGCACGGCCTCGATCTGCCACATCGCACCGTTCTGGCGGTTCAGGCAGCGCGCCTCGATGATGCCGAGATAGTGATCGATGACGTCGCCGGCGACACCGAGCGCGGACAGGCCCTCGTTCGCGGCCGGCAGGAGGTGACGCAGGACGAGTTCGTCGGGGCTGACGGCGTTGAAGCCGGGCCAGTAGAACCGGGCGAACATGCCGTCGCGGGCGCCGTGCCGGAAGTTCGTCTCGGCGGCCGAGAAGCTCATCTGGGTCCAGACCGGGCGGTCCTCGGTTGCGAACTTGTGCAGGGCCCCGTAGTAGAAGGCCATGTTGGCGACGATGTCGCAGACGGTCGGCCCGGCGGGCAGGATGCGGTTCTCTACGCGCAGGTGGGGGCGTCCGCCGTGGGTGTCGTAGATCGGCCGGTTCCAGCGGTAGATCGTGCCGTTGTGCAGCCTCAGCTCCGAGAGGTCCGGTGGCTGGCCTGACTCCAACACCGCGACCGGATCCTCGTCGCTGAGCTCGGGCAGCAGCGCCGGGAAGTAGCGGACATTGTCCTCGAAGAGGTCGAAGATCGAGGTGATCCACCGGTCCCCGAAGTTGACCCGCGGCTTGACGCCCTGGTTGGCCAACTCGATGGGGCGGGTATCGGCGGCCTGGGTGAAGAGCGGGATCCGCGTTTCATGCCACAGGGCCTTGCCGCAGAAGAACGGGGAATTCGCGCCGATCGCCAGCTGCGGACCTGCCAGGGCCTGCGCCGCATTCCAGTAGGCGGCGAAGTCCGACGGGGCGACCTGCATGTGCAATTGCACAGAGGTGCAAGCCGCTTCGGGCGCGATGGACCCGGAGTAGAGCGTCAGCCGCTCCCCCGTCGGGCCCTGGATGTCGATGAGCATGTCTTCGCCGCGGGCTCGCATCATCGCGTCGTTCAGCGCGAGGTAGCGCCGACTGGCGCTCATCCACTCATCCGATTCGAAGTGTTCCGGCGTCACTGTCGGCAGCACCCCGACGGCGACGACGTCCGAGCCCACCGCTTGGGCGCGCGCGCGAGCCGCATCGAGCGCGCTGCGCACGTCGCTTTCGAGGGTCCGCATAGCGTCGCCCTCGAGCACCCGCGGGTCCACATTGCACTCGATGTTGAACTGCGCCAGCTCGGTTTGGAAGGCGTTGTCGTCAATTGAGTCGAGCACCGCTGCGTTGTTGTAACTGGGCATGAGCTTGTCGTCGACGAGGTAGAGCTCAACCTCCATGCCGGTCATCGGCTGGTCAGAGTCGAAGCTGCTCGTCACCAGCATGCGCTCGAAGACGTCGAGATTCTGCACTACCTTCTCGCGGTATCGACGCCGCTGCTCGTTCGACCATTCGTTGCGGGCGACCTCTTGGCCCATGCCAAACCCCTTGTCTCGCCGGTGCCGTCCCATCGCCGCATCGACGCGGCGAGGCCAGTGCCGCCATTGTGTCGGGCCAGACCCCGGTCCGACAGCAGAAACGGCACCCAAAATTGTCCCGAGGGCATCGTGTCCACATGACCATCGCGACGCGGCCCCGGCCCGACACGTGGGATACGCGCCGGGCCGGATGTCGAGCCCTCTTAGTCCTGCGCCTCGAACGCCTCGGGCGGCGGACAGGTGCAGACCAGGTTGCGGTCGCCGAACGCACCGTCGACGCGACGGACGATGGGCCAGTACTTCGAGCGCGGGTCGACCCCGGCGGGGTAGACGGCCAGCGCCCGGTCATAGGCCTGATCCCACTCCCCGACGAGGCAACGAGCGGTGTGTGGCGCACCCCGCAAGACGCTGTCCGCCGCTGACACCGTGCCCTGGACAACCTCCTCGATCTCGCCGCGGATCGCAATCATCGCCTCGCAGAACCGATCCAGCTCGTCCTTGTCTTCGCTCTCGGTCGGCTCGACCATGAGCGTGCCGGCCACGGGGAAGGACATCGTGGGGGCGTGGAAGCCATAGTCGATGAGCCGCTTGGCGACATCGTCGACCGTGACTCCGCTGCGCTTGGTCAGCTCCCGGAGGTCCAGAATGCACTCGTGGGCGACGACGCCGTCCGCACCCGAGTAGAGCACCGGGTAGTGCTCGCGCAGCCGCGCGGCGATGTAGTTGGCGCCCAGCACCGCGACGCCGGTCGCCTTGAGCAAGCCCTGGGCGCCCATGAGCCGCAGATACGCCCAGGAGATCGGCATGACGCCGGCTGAGCCGAAGGGCGCGCCGACGCTCGGACCGTCGCTCGTCGCGGGGCCGGCCTGCGGGTCCAGCGGGTGGTTGGGCAGATAGGGCGCGAGGTGGGAGCGGACGCCGATCGGTCCGACGCCGGGGCCGCCGCCGCCGTGCGGTATAGCGAACGTCTTGTGGAGGTTGAGGTGGCTCGCATCGCCACCGAAGGTGCCCGGCTTGGCCACCCCGACGAGGGCGTTCATGTTGGCGCCGTCGACATAGACCTGACCGCCCGCGGCGTGGACCAGGTCGCACAGCTCGGTGATCGTGTCCTCGTAGACCCCGTGAGTCGATGGGTAGGTGACCATGATCGCCGCAAGCTTTTCGGCGTGCTTGGCGACCTTCTCCCGCAGGTCTTCCATGTCCACGGAGCCGTCGGCCGCCGAGGCGACCACGACGACCCGGAAGCCGGCCATGACGGCGCTCGCGGCATTTGTGCCGTGCGCGCTCGAGGGGATGAGGCAGACGTCGCGCTGACCCTGGGCGTTGTCCCGGTGGTAGGCGCGGATCGCCATGAGCGCCGCGAGCTCGCCGATGGCCCCGGAGTTCGGCTGCACCGACACCGCGTCGTAACCGGTGAGGTCCGCGAGCCAGCGCTCGAGATCGTCGATGAGGCGGCGGTAACCAGCACTCTGGTGCGCCGGCACGAAGGGGTGCACGTTCGCGAACTCCGGCCACGTGATGCAGTCCATCTCGGTCGCCGCGTTGAGCTTCATCGTGCACGAGCCGAGCGGAATCATGCCGCGGTCCAGCGCGTAGTCACGATCCGCGAGCCGACGCAGGTAGCGCATCATCGCGGTTTCGGAGTGATAGGTGTTGAAGACCGGCTGGTCCAGGTAGTCGTCGGTGCGCAGCTGTTCGACCCCCCACTCACCGGCCAGGTCGGCGTCGATCTGTGCGATGTCGACGCGCCCGAGCTTCACGTCGGTCACCCCGAAGGACTCCAGGACAGCCGTAGCCGCTTCCGGGGTCGTCAACTGGTCATAGCTGAAGCTGATCGTGTCGTGGTCGACGAGCCACAGGTTGATGCCCCGTCGGCGCGCGGCCGAGAGCACCTCGGCAGCTCGTCCGGGCACCTTGACGGTCAGCGTGTCGAAGAAACGGGTCGTTACCACGTCCACACCCGCCCGCGTCAGCACCTGGGCCGTCGCTTCCGTCAGGCCGTGCACTCGCAAGGCGACGCGACGCAGGCCGTGGGGGCCGTGATAGACCGCATACATCGAGGCCAGGACCGCTAGAAGGACTTGCGCTGTGCAGATGTTGCTCGTCGCCTTCTCCCGTCGGATGTGCTGCTCGCGAGTCTGCAGCGCTAGCCGGTAGGCGAGCTGCCCCTCCGTGTCCTTACTCACCCCGACGAGTCGCCCGGGCATTGTGCGTTCCAGGCCGGATCGGACGCACATGTAGCCGGCGTGCGGACCTCCGAAGCTCATCGGTACGCCGAATCGCTGAGTCGTGCCGACGGCGACGTCGGCGCCCCACTGCGCGGGCGGGGCGGCCAGGGTCAGGGCGAGCAGATCAGCACACACGGTGACCAGGGCTTTCGACTCGTGAGCGGCATCGGTCAGCGCCTGCAGCGCGCCGCGTTCGGGCAGCTGTCCACCAGCGCCGGGGTATTGGACGACGACCCCGAAGACGTCACGGTCCCCCGCTGCGGCGCGCAGCGAGTCCGCCGTGTCGATGCCGGTGAGGTCCGCGATGACGACCTCGATCCCGATCGGCAGGGCTCGGGTCCGTATGACACCCAGGGTCTGAGGGAAGATCGCGACGTCTACGAGCAGGACGGCGTCCTTGGGTGCCTTGGCCGCGCGGCGCATCAGCGTCATCGCCTCCGCCGCAGCGGTGCTCTCATCGAGCAGGGAGGCGTTCGCCGTGTCGAGGCCGGTCAGCTCGCTGACGACGGTCTGGAAGTTGAGCAGGGCCTCGAGGCGGCCCTGGGAGATCTCGGGCTGATAGGGCGTGTAGGCCGTGTACCACGCGGGATTCTGAAGGATGTCTCGCTTGATGACCGAGGGGATCTGCGTCCCGTAGTAGCCGAGCCCGATCATCGAGGTCAGCACCTTGTTGTCGGCGGCGATCTCGCGCAGCTCGGCCAGGACGGCTTGCTCACTGGGGGCCGCCTCGACGATGAGTCGATCGGGCGTGCGGATCGCGGCGGGCAAGGTGGTGTCGATGAGCGCGTCAAGGCTGTCTTTGCCGACGACCTCGAGCATCGCCGCGATGTCCTCATCCCGTGGCCCGATGTGGCGTCGCACGAATGGGATGTCGAGGTCGACCTCGATAGAGGGACTGTCACGGGGGGTCTCGTTGCTCACGGGCTGCTCCTCACCGGGCGCGTCGCGCCTCCGGCAGGGTGTCGGAGGTGCGGGTTTCGGCGCCGTCTTTGGGCCCTCCCCACCTGTTACCGCATCGGCCGCGGCTCCAAGGTGCCTGACCCACTCGGTTCTGTCGCCTGAGAGATTCCGGGGAGGTTTGCTCCTTCGGCGCCGCCAAACGACCGGGGCGACCAACAGGTCACGGATCCGGCTGTCGTGGGGCTCTCCCGAGAGGGGTGATCAGCGCCCCCGACTCTAACATCGCGGCGACGCCCCAGCGGGCAACCACCACTGTTGGCCGGGCCGGGCTCAGAAAGCCACCGAGGTCAGCTGATGCGGCGGTTCCGGCGACGCGCGCTGAGCTCGTCCAGTTGGCTGAGCGCAGGCTCGACCTCGGCCGACGCGGAGCCGGCGTGTTCCCCGCCGTGCCCGCCGAGTCGCTCAGTGGGCAGATGTGCCAGGTCGCCCTCGACCTCGCGCCAGACGCGGCTGACGGCGATTCCGAAGACACCTTGCCCGCCCTGGAGCAGATCGATGACCTCGTCACTCGAGGTGCACTCGTAGACGCTGGCGCCGTCGCTCATCAACGTGAGGTGGGCCAGGTCGTCGACACCCCGCTCGCGCAGATGCGCGACAGCGATGCGAATCTGCTGGAGGGACACCCCGGTGTCGAGCAGGCGCTTGACAACTTTGAGGACGAGCACGTCCCGGAAGCTGTAGAGGCGCTGGGTGCCCGACCCCGTGGCCGTACGGATCGTGGGCTCCACGAGTCCGGTGCGAGCCCAGTAGTCGAGCTGCCGGTAGGTGATGCCGGCGGCCCCGCACGCGGTCGGACCGCGATACCCCTCGTCGTCCTCCAGTTGCGGCAGGTTGTCGTCGAACAAAATTCCCTGGGCACCCGTGATCCGGCGACCGCCCCGCGTCTCTTCCGAGTTCACGCACCCTCCTCGATCCGACCTCAACCTGCACACCTGCGAGAACTCGTTGCGGTGCCACCCGGTTCGAAACCGAGCCATACACGACGCTACGGCTCCCCGTCCAGGGGCGTCAATCACCGACACGCATCCACGCACACGCGCGTGAACTGCCTTGTCCTCGCCTGGCACTTCAGGGTTTCTGGGCGCCTACCGATTGTCGTCGCTCTGGACATCAACTAGACAGTTAATGTCGCAGCATAGATAAGTGGCACGCTGACCTGGCACAGCGGTCGGGGTCGGCCTCGCTCACTCGCCGGTCGGGGCTCCGCCGACGCCGGGCTCCCCCGGGCCGCCGGGCTTGTCGAAATCTTCGGCAGACACGTGGTCGAGGAACGCGCGGAAGCGCTCGACCTCGTCGTCCTCGTCCTCGGAGACCACGACGCCGGCCTCGTCGATCACCGCGTCCTCGACCGTGATCGGCGACTGGGTCCGTAGCGCCAACGCGATCGCATCCGAGGTCCTTGAGCTCACCTGGACCCCGTCGGAGAAGATGAGCGAAGCGTAGAAGACGTTGTCCTTGAGCTCGACGATCCGCACCTCGCTCAGGTTGTGGCCTAGCGCCGTGATGACATCGCGCAGCAGGTCATGGGTCAGGGGTCGCGGCGGCGTCACCCCCTGCTGGGCGAAGGCAATGGCGGCCGCCTCTGCTGCGCCGATCCACACCGGCAGGTAGCGATCGCCGTCGCGCTCACGCAGCAACACGATCGGTTGGTTCGTCGGCATTTCCACCCGCACACCCAGGACATCCAGATCTCGCACTCCTTCACGCTACCTGGTGAGCGGGCGACTCGGGCCGCAGCGGGGCCGCAAGGGTTGCCCGCTCAACTGTCCATGGCGGCGCGCACGAGCGCGATGTGTAGCGCGATGCCGTGCCGCAGCACCTGCGCAGTCACCTCGTCTTTGCGTTCGGGGTCGCGGCGGGCGAGTGGGGCCACGACCTGCTCGACGAGGCCGATCTCGCGGTCCGCGGCTGTCCGGAACGGACGTAGGTGGCGAGCCTCGATCCCATAGGAGGCCAGGGCCGTCGCCGCCGTCGCAATGGGTACAGCGCTCCCGGCGAAGTGGCCGTCGGCCTCGAACTGCAGGAGCCCGTAGCCGCACAGAGCGTCGATCATCGCGCCGCTCAGGCCACTTGCGCTGCTCAGCTCCGCTCGCGTCAACCGCAGCGGCGGGTGCGTGGCCCGCAGCTGCGCCACGGTGGGGACATCCGGATCCGGCGGCGGGGTCGGGGCGCTCGGCAGCCGACCGGCACCGGAGTCGTCCGGCTGCAGTCCGCGATCGATGGCGTCGAGGGCCTCGCGGATGACCTTGAGTGGCCAGAAGCGGTCACGTTGGGCTGTGAGGATGTAGCGCAGC
Source organism: Micrococcales bacterium (assembly GCA_030537915.1). Taxonomy (GTDB): domain Bacteria; phylum Actinomycetota; class Actinomycetes; order Actinomycetales; family Dermatophilaceae; genus Kineosphaera. The sequence continues at coordinate 2,004 of JAUNUZ010000039.1, read as the reverse complement.
CGCTCGAGGTCCGCGTCGGTGAAGGAGCGGTAACCCGACGCCGTCCGCTGCGGTGTGATGAGCCTCTGCGCCTCGAGGAAGCGGATTTTGCTGATGGTCACGTCGGGGAACTCGGGGCGCAATGCGTCCAGAATCGACCCGATCGAGCGAGTCGGAGCGCTGTGGCTGTCCGACACGGCGTCAGCTGGCGCGACGCGCGGCGTAGAAGACGAGCCGATACTTGCCTATCTGGACTTCGTCACCGGGGCGCAGAACCATCGAGTCGATTCGCTCGCGATTGACGTAGGTGCCGTTGAGCGACCCGACGTCGCGAACGACGAAGGACTCTCCGTCCGCTTGGAAGACCGCGTGCTTGCGCGACACGGTGACGTCGTCGAGGAAGATGTCGCTGTCGGGATGCCGTCCCGTCGTCGTGACCGGAGCATCGAGCAGGAAGCGTGCGCCGGTATTGGGGCCGCGCAGCACGAGCATGAGAGCGGTGCCCGGGCGCAAGGCCTCGATCGTCGCTTGGTCCTCGGTCGATAGGCCCACCTCGACATCCGGAAAAGGCTCGGCCTCGGGTTCGTTCAGCCCGCCCAGGTCGTGGAAGCGCTGGGTCGCCGGGTCACTCGGGGGCCGGGCCTCGTTGTCGTGGGACTCGTTCGCGTCGTCGACCACCGCGTGTCACCTGCCTTATCTCATGTCCTATCGATCACACCTGAGGTTCAACCTTAGACTACCGAGTCGGCCTTCCAGCAGGCTGCTCAGCACAGTGCTGCGGCTCCGAGCAGCGGCGCCGTATCGGCCCGCGAACGCACACGGTGCGGCGCCCGCGGGCCAGCGCCCGGAAAACTACAGGCTCTCCTGGTAGGTGGCATCGTCCATGAGCTCTTCGACGACTCCGGGATCGCTCACCGTGAGCTCGAACATCCACCCATCGCCGTAGGGGTCGGAGTTGACGAGTTCGGGGGAGGCATCCAGGGTCTGGTTCACGGCGGTGACCTCGCCGGCGAGCGGGCTGTAGAGGTCGCTGACGGACTTGGTCGACTCGATCTCCCCACAGGCGTCGCCGACTGCCAGCTCGTCTCCCACCGTCGGCAGACTCACGTAGACGACGTCACCGAGGGCGTCCTGGGCATAGGAGGTGATGCCGATCCTGACGACACCCTCCTGCCCGCTGCGTACCCACTCGTGCTCGCTGGTGTAGCGCAGGTCCTCGGGGTACTCAAGCTCGCTCATGACGCTCCTTCACCTCGCGCCCTCGCGGCGCGCGTGGATTGGTATCGGTTGATGTCTCGAAAGGGCCGCCCGAGTGCGCTGGGGCGGCGGTCGCCGAAGCAGCATTCTCTAGCCCGAAGCCGGCGTGCTCCCGGTCGGGCTCGGCTCTGGTCGAGCGTAACGAGGCGCCGCCGGGGCGTGCAATGAGTCCACCCGAACGGTACGGACTTGCGTCACTGCGACCGTCGCGCCCACCCCTCGAATGGTGGCGACGACGCCGCCAGGGATATCCATCGCAGAGGCCAGGGTCTGCGGGTCTCCGATCGCCAGGATAGTGAACGGGGAAGGCAGGGCGACGCCGTCAACCGCGACCCCCCCTTGGGCGTCCTCGGTGACATAGCTCGACGCGACGACGCGAACGCTGCCGATCTGCATGGCCTCCGTACCGGCGTCTCGCAGCTCCTGGATCGCATCGACCAGGGTGGCCGCGCCGACGGTGTGCCGGGTGTCCGTGATGACGATCTGCACCCCCGGACCCGTGGCACGCACCGTGCCGGCGAGGATCGCGAGGGCGTCGACGCGGGCCTGCGCGGCGGCCTCGGCCGCCGGACCGCCGACCGACTGCTCGAGACGCTGCCGCTCGAGCGTCAACTGGGCGATCTCGTCGTCGAGGCGCCCGGAGCGTTGCGTCACGGTGTCGAGGACCGCGACGAGCTCCTCTTGACGTAGGCTCTCCAGCCCCTGCTCTCGGGTCTGGTGGATCTGGGTCGACACGGCGATGCCGAGCAGCACGGCGAGCAATGCGAC
>JAUNUZ010000038.1:1925-11108 GCA_030537915.1 Micrococcales bacterium | reverse complement strand
GGGGAAGCGTCCGCGCAGGTCGTCGAGAGTCTGCTGGGATTCGCTGCCGGGCACCGAATAGACCTCGGTCGTGCCCTTTCCGAAGGCGGCGGCCAGTGCTCCGAGCAGGAGGACCAGGACGATCCACGAGAGCAGGACCCTGCGCCGATGCCGGAAGCAGGCGCGCCCCAGGGCGAATAACGCAGGTGACACGGATGGGCTCCCCAGGGTGGGTGGCAGGGTCAAGCCGAAGCGATCGGCTCGCCATTCGGATACGAAGCTGTATCCGATACGGCAATGTATCGGATACGCTCGTTTTGAACCACTCGCTACTCCGTCCCCGATCATCCGACATGCGGGCGCCACCCGAGGCACGCCGGACACCCGCCCGAGCCCCCGAGGTCACATGACGAGCCGTCGCTGGGCCCCCCTCGTGGCCGCCGGACCCAACGTACGACAGTTGTCGGCCCGCCGGCTGGCGACGCGCACCCGCCTGCTCGACGCGGCCAGGAGGGTCTTCGTCGATCGCGGCGTCTTCGCCGCCACGGTGGAGGAGATATGCGACGCTGCGGGCTTCACCCGAGGCGCGTTCTACTCCAACTTCTCGGACAAGGACTCCCTCATCGAGGCCGTGCTCCTGCGCGAAAGCGACGCGATCCTAGAGATGCTCACCGAGTTGGCCGAGCATGCCGGTTCGGGAAGCGACAGCCCCGCGTCCGGCATCTGCGCCGGGTCGGGCGGGGACGACCTGGGCGAGGTCCTGGCACAGTTCTTCGCGGCCCAGCCGTTGGGGCGCGAGCACTACCTCATCCACACCGAGCTTCGGCTGGCGGCGATGCGCGATCCGGGCGCGCACGTGTTCTTCAACGAGATCAGCGCCCGGCAGTGGAGCAGGATGGCCGACGCCGTCCTGGTCACCCTGCGCCGAGCGGGCCTTGAGCCGACCGTTCCGACCGAGGACCTCGTGGAGATCCTCTACGGCATACTCGAGCGGAGCACGGTTCGAGCCCTCGTCGAGGACGTCACCGACGTCGACCTCCTCGCGCGTCGCCTGCTCCCCACGGTCCTGGCCGCCCTGACCCGACCGGTCGCCGACCGGTCCCTGCCGGGGTCTTGGATCGTCACACCAGACCAATAGATCACCTGCCGACTTTCGCCGCGACCTTTTTACGAGCTGCCTACCTCACGACCTCGAAGCGCACGGTGCGCTCGAGGAGGTCCGCTGCGGTGAGTCGCACCCGGACCGTGGTGCCCGGCTCTGCCCGATCGGTGCAGGGCGCGAGGATCGCGGGGTCGGTGAGCGCGACGAGCGAGCCCTTGGAGCCACGGTCGTCGACGACCACAGCGTCGAACTCCTGCCCGATGCGCCCGCTCAGCTCGGCTGCTTCGGCGGCGTCTCTGCAGGCCCGCGCGACCGCCGCGGCTCGCTGATCCCCGGCACGCATCAACCCCGCAAGCTGAGGTAACGCGGCACGCGCCCACTGCGGCACCGGCTCCCCCGCGCTCAGCGCGGCGCAGACGGCGAGGCCGAAGCGGTCGACGAGTCGGCGCAGTGGAGCCGTGACATGGGCGTACGGCGCCGCGACAGCCGCGTGCACCCGCTGCGCGGGCATTTCCGCGTCGAAAGGCGTGTAGCCGGCGCCGCGGAAGAGAGTCGTCGCCTCGTGGATGATCGCCAGGTGCGCCGCGTTGGCCTGGTCCAACCCGCGCAGGAAGGCACCGTAGGTCTGATCCTGCGGCCAGGATGCCCCCATCGCCGCCACGGTGCGCCGGAACTGCGTCAGCGCCTGCGGGTCCGGCTCCGGCATCGTCCGCAGGATCCCGACCTGGCCGCCCAGCATGAGCGTCGCGGCTGCCATCCCGGTCATGAGGGAGATCTGCGCGTTCCACTCCTCGGCGGGCAACGAGGGCCGATAACGAAGGGTGTAGCGCCCGCCCTGGTCGACGACGACCTCCTGCTCGGGCATGGGCAGACTCGCACCGCCGCGCGCGATCTCGAGTGCTTGGCGCTTGGTACCGATTTCGGCGAGCAGGGCGAGCCCTTCGGGCGCGCGGCCGGAGTCGATGTCGGCCTGGACTCCCGCGTAGTCGAAGCGGGCCCGGCTGCGCACGAGCGCGCGGTAGACCTCGACGCCGGTGACTTGCGAAGCGGCGTCGAGCCGCAGGTCCCAGACGTAGGCGGGGCGGTCGACGCCGGGCAGCAGGCTGGCGGCTTCCTCTGACAGGACGGGCGGATGCAGGGGGCTGCGCGCGTCCGGCAGGTAGAGGGTCTCGACTCGGGCCCTGGCCTCGACGTCGATCGCTCCCCCGGCCACGACGAAGGCGGGCACGTCTGCGATCGCATAACGGACCCGGTATCCGGAGCCGTCCCGCCCAAGGGCCATTGCCTGATCCAGGTCCATCGAGCCGGGCGGGTCGATCGTGACGAACTCCACGGCGGTCTCGTCCCGCTGCGGGCGCGGGGTGGCGACCGCCGCGCTCTGCGCCTCGGCCAGGACCGCCGGCGGGAAGGTGGCCGGGATCTGGAACTCGATGCGAATGGCGTCGAACGCGGCGCGCAGGCCGGCTGTGTCGGCGCCGGAGCCGGAGTCGGCATGCAGGCTGACGCGTCTCAGAGTCATGTCTCTACCTTAGGAGCGTGCTCATCCTTCTCCCGCCCTCGCAGACCAAGACGACCCGCCGGCGGGGCGCGCCGATGCGCCCCGAACGGTTGTCGTTCGACCAGCTCAGCGCGGTTCGTGCGCAGACCGCGGCTGCGCTCGCCCAGGTCGGCGGAGGGGTCGAGGGCGCTCGGCTGCTAGGTCTACCGCACACCCTCGCCGAACAGGTCGACGCCAACACCCGCCTGGACAAGGCTCCCGCGGTGCCCGTCGGTCAGCTCTACACCGGGGTCCTCTACGACGCCCTCGACCTCGCTAGCCTCACCGGCCCGGCCCGCGCCCGGGCGACGCGTTGGATCGTCATCGTCAGCCCCCTCTACGGTGCGCTGCGGCTGCGCGATGCCGTCGCCCCCTACCGGCTCGCGATGGGGACGTCTGTGCCGGGGCTGCCACCGTTGGCTCAACTGTGGCGGCCTGCCCTGGGTGTGGCGCTGCAGGCCGCGGCCGGGAGCGGCGTCATCGTCGACGCGAGGTCCTCGGACTACGTCGCCGCCTGGCGGCCAAGGGGCGCGCAGGCCAAGAAGTGGGTCCACGTCGCGGTGCCGGGCGCGACGCACGGCGCCAAGCACACCCGGGGGCTCGTCGCGCGCTCGATCTGCCTGCGCGGCATCGACGCCAGGTCCCCCGCAGCCCTCGCCGAGGGCCTGGCGCAGGATTTCGACGTCGGCCTCGATGAGCCCGTGCGAGCCTCCGCGCCGTGGACCCTGCACGTGCGGGCCCGCTGAGCGGTTGCGGCGTCGATCACGCAGCAGCGCACCCGGTGGGCACCGGAGCGAGCGCACGCATCGGCCCTGGCGTGGGTCAGCGCAGATGGGCCGTGTCGTTGACGAACTCCACCAGCGCCGCGCCGTCCTCCCACACCCGGATCGACGTGAGTGAAGCCGGCGCGATGTTGACGCGCCAGGCATGCTCCAGATCCATCCCGAGAACGCGGGCGAGAACGGCCAGAATCGGCATCCGGTGGGTCGTGACGACGATCGTCCCGCCCGCCGCCACCAGCCGGTCGAAGGCCTCCTGGACACGTCGCGCCAGGTCCGCGTAGCTCTCACCACCCGGGCAGCGCGCCTGCGGGTCGATGCGTAGGCTGCTCAGCAGCTCGGGGTCCGACGCCGACAGTGCGCTGACGAGCTGACCGTCGAAGCCGCCGAAATCCTGCTCGTCCCAGTCAGACTCGCTCTCACATCCGACGCCGAAGCGGGCTGCGACGAGTTGCCCCGTCCGGTGGGCGCGCAGCAACGAGGAAGACACCACCCGAACGGGGGTCGCGCCATCCCCGGCGCAGCCATCCCCGAGGAAGGCATGGGCGCCGATCGCCGCCGCCCGCGCCTGGGCCTGGCCGTCGGCGTTGAGGTCATCCGATCCCCCGCCCGGCGCGGAGCGTCCCGCGAGCCGCCCGTCCCGATTCGCGTCCGTCGTGCCGTGGCGGACGAGCACGATCCGGGTGCCGGGCCCCATCACTGGCCCCGACTTCGCCTGCTTCGGCCGCGGAAGGCGGCTCGGCGGCGGCTCGGGAGCCTGGGTCTGGCCCGGCCGGGCGGCAGGGGCCGCATCCCAGACGGCTGCTGCCGCGTCGGCGGGCTGCTCGAGACGCTGGCTATCGGGTTCCACGGGGGACTCACTCTGGGGCTCATCCGGGGTCGCCTGGGGCGTCACGCCTAGCGGGGTCGAGCCCCTTTCCCACGGACGCCGGGTGATGCTCTTGCCGTCCATCCCGTCGTTGCTCAGAGCGTCCGCGGCCTTGTTGAGCTCACGCGGAATCCAGCGGTAGACGACCACTCCCCCGGCGGCGGCGATGCGTTTGGCGATGACGCGCGCCTCGGCAGCAAGGCGTTTCATGTCCTCATGCCTGATCATCCAGCGCCCGCTCATTTGCTCGACGACGAGCTTGGAATCCATCCGGACCTCGATGGCGGCGCGGTCGTCGAGCCGCTCGGCTTCCTGTAGACCCGCGATAAGACCGCTGTACTCCGCGACGTTGTTGCTGGCCAGGCCGAGCGGCTCGGCGCGCTCGGCGAGCACCGCACCGCTGCCCGCGTCGCGGACGAGAGCGCCGAAGCCGGCGACGCCGGGGTTTCCACGCGAGCCCCCGTCGGCCTCGATGATGAGTCGCCGCGCGGTCACAGTCCGGAGTGCTCCGTCCGCACGAGGATGCGTCGGCACTCCTCGCAGCGCACGATGTCGTCCTGCGCCGCCGCAGCGATCCGGCGCAGGTCGGCGCCCATCAGCTCGAGACGACAGCCCTGGCAGGTTCGCCGGTTGAGCTCCGCGGCCCCGACCCCGGTCTGTGCCCGGATCTTCTCGTAGAGCGAGAGCAGCTCCTCCCCCACGTCACCGGTCGCCTCGATGCGGCGCGTCGCGGTATCGGCCTCCTCCGCCTCGATCGTGCCGAGCGCCTCGTCGCGAGCCGCGGCCGCCTCGGTGACCCGCGCCGCAACCGCCTCGTGTCGGGCGACGAGCGCCTCGACCCGGGTGCCCAACGACTCGGCGCGCTCCATGACCTCCAGCTCGACGTCTTCCAGCTCGGACTGGCGGCGGGCCAGCGAGGCGAGCTCGTGCTGCAGCGCCTGCAGGTCCTTGGCGCTGCCCTGACCGGCATCGAGGCGGGACTGGTTGCGGGCCGCTCGATCGCGGACGAGCTGGACGTCGGCCTCGGCCTTGGTGATCTCGCACTGCACGTCATCGTGGGCCGTGCGGGCGCGGACCAGGTCGGTGCTCACCTCTTCGAGCTCGCCGGCCAGCTCCGCGTGCTTCTTGCTCTGCGGCAGGTTCGCCCGGCGGTGGGCGAGCTGATTCGTGCGGGTGTCGAGCCCGGCGAGGTCGAGCAGGCGAGCCTGTCTGCTGGGGTCGGCCTTCACGAGGAATCTCCTTCCGCCTGCGCGCCCACGACGAAGGTCCATGGGTCTGTGCACAGGGTGCTCACGTGAGTATCCACGCTAGCGTCAGCGTCGCGCAGCGCGCCGCGCAGGTCGTCGGCGGCCCTGCGCAGCCAGAGCCACTCGGTCGCCCAGTGACCGGCATCGATGAGGTACGGCGTGCCGGTGCCGGCCTCTTCGCGGGCCTCCAGGGCCGGGTGATGGCGCAGATCGGAAGTGACATAGACGTCGGCGTCGATGCGGCGCACCTCTTCGAAGAGCGCATCGCCAGCGCCTCCGAGCAGGGCAATCCGGGTGACCGGCGCGTGCGACGTACCCGAGACGCGGATGCCACCCGGCGCCACCGGCAGGCGAGAGGCGAGTCGACGTGCGAAGTCCGCCAACGAGATCGACTCGCGTAGATCTCCCACGAGTCCCAACACGGAACCCTCGCAGATGCTCAGCGGTTCGGTCTGCTCAAGGCCGCAGGCCGCAGCCAGCGCGGTGTTCACCCCGACCTGTGCACTATCCGCGTTGGTGTGCGCGACGTAGAGCGCAAGGTCAGCGACGACAAGGGCAGTGACCGTGGCCCCCTTGGCATGGGTCGTCGCGACCGAGTGAATGCCGCGCAGTAGCAGCGGGTGGTGCGTGACCAGCAGATCCGCACCCGCGTCGACGGCCTCGCGGACCACGGCGAGCGTGGGATCGACTGCGAAGTGAACAAGGGACACGGGCTGGTCGAGGTCGCCGGTGACAAGCCCGACCTGGTCCCAGGACTGCGCCAGCTGGGGCGGGAACAACCGTTCGAGCTCACGGACCACCTGATGCAGGCTGGGCGGATCGGAATCTGTGAAGGGCGCGGCCGCCCCGGAGCTCGATGTCATATCCCCTTGGTATCAGGCGGGGCCATCCCCCAGACCGGCGCTGGGTAGCTGGCGAGCCGGGCGTAGGCGGCGCTCACCGCCTCGCCACGACGACGCAAGTGGGCCCGGCCGGGCTCGAACCGACGACACCCGCGGTGTAAACGCGGTGCTCTACCAACTGAGCTACAGGCCCCAACGGCCGCCATTGTGTCAGCCGGCGCCGATGATCCCACGCAAGGTCTCGTGGAATCCGGCGAAGTCGCGTCGCTGGCCGGCCTCGTTGACCAGCGACCAGCGCACGACGCCGGCGGGGTCCAGGAAGAACGTGCCGCGGCGGGCGAAACCGCCGCTCTCCTCGAAGACGCCGTATTGGCGCGCTACCTCGCCGTGCGGCCAGAAGTCGGACAGGAGCGGGAAGAAATACCCCTCCTTGTCGTCCCAAGCACGCAGGGAGAAGACAGGGTCGCACGAGACGCCCACAACGACGACGTGCTCGTTCTGGAAGGAGCCCAGGTCGTCGCGGATCTCCGACAGCTCACCCGTGCAGATCCCGGAGAAGGCGAACGGGAAGAAGACGACGAGCACTCCACGGCCGGCCCGCAGCTCGCGCAGCGAGATTCTCGTCCCGTATTGGTCGGAGAGCGTGAAGTCGGGCGCCGTGTCGCCGACGCCGAGCGGGGTGCCTGCCATGCCCACAGTGTGCCCGTTCCGTCAGCGACGTCCCGACTTCGGAGCGACGAGGCGGGTGCCAGACCACTCCCTGGTGAGATTCACGCTAGCGCTGGCCTGCAGACCAGCCGTGTCGGCTGCCTCGGCGATGTCGCTCGGGTCGACCTCTCCGAGCCGACCCACCTTCGGCGTGAGAAGGACGATGAAGCCCTGGTCTTCCAGGGTGGCCAGCGCGTCGACGATGGCGTCCGTCAGGTCGCCGTCGTCTTCTCGCCACCAGAGCAGGACGCCGTGCACGACATCCCCGTAGTCCTCATCCTCCAGCTCCCCGTTGACGGCATCCTCGATCTGGGAGCGCAACGCGTCATCGACGTCGTCGTCGTATCCGAGCTCGAGGATGATCTGGTCACTGTCGAAGCCGAGCTTCGCCACAGCCGTGTTCGCTGCGGCGCTGGACGCGGTGTCCACCACGCGTGCATACCTCCTGAAGTGTGCGGTAGCGAGCCACCGTCAAAAGAGCTGTTGGCCCTCTAGTCCAGCGGTTCGCCTACGAATGTGCAAGCATGACGGGCCGTCGCAGTCCCAGGGTGTGCCACGCACCATGATCTCTGGGCCCGTCGTCACCTGCGACCCTAAGGGTAGAACCAGGAGGAGGTCTGCCGATGGGCCGCGTCACCCGTCGTACGCCGGCTCGGCTCTTGGCCGTGCGCGGTGACGGCGACGCACCCCACGACCGCGTCCTGCTCGTCGATGGCCGTGCTGACACCCTTGCCGTCGAGGAGCCACTGGAGATCCGGGTCGACGGCCGCGCGGTCATGGTGACGATGCGAACCCCCGGTGACGACTTCGACCTCGCGCTCGGCTGGCTCTGGGCCGAGGGCCAGATCTCCCGCGTGGCGGACGTGCGGACCCTGATGCACTGCCTGGACACCGACGAGCGCGGCGCACCCACCTACAACGTCGTCGAGGTGACCGCCGCGCCGGGCGTGCGTATTGACCTCACCCCCCGGGCGACGACGACGACGAGCGCGTGCGGTGTTTGCGGCGCCGAGGACATCGCCTCGATCCATCGACTCTCCCGGTTCGACCTCGACGACGATGACGTTCGGCTCGACCCGGCCCTGGTCCTGGACCTGCCACGCCGCCTGCGAGCCGGGCAGCGCACCTTCGAACGAACCGGCGGCACGCACGCCGCTGGGCTCTTCACGGCGGACGGTGAGCTGCTGTGCCTGCGCGAGGATGTCGGCCGACACAACGCGGTGGACAAAGTCATCGGCTGGGCCGCGCGCGCCGAGCGACTCCCCCTGCGCGGCTGCGTCCTGGTGGTCAGCGGGCGGGCCGGGTTCGAGCTTGTGCAGAAGGCTGTCATGGCCGGAATCCCCGCGATGGCGTCGGTGTCGGCGTCCACGAGCCTGGCCGTCGACCTCGCGCGCAGCTCGGGACTCAGCCTCATGGCCTTCGTCCGCGATCCTCGGCTCACGGTCTACTCCGACCCCGGCCGGCTCCTCGGACTGACCGATGCGCCGGGGCGCCCCGACCAGGGCCGATAGCACCCTGCACCGCGGCCGCGCTGCCAAGCGCGTCGCCGGTGACCGCGCGCCAAACCGCTGTCGACCTGCCGCAGGCCGGGCGAAGGGTGTAAGGATGGTCGGGTTGGACGCACGTCGCCCCCGCGTCGAGTTTGCGCTGAAAGGACTTGCACCATGCGTAGTCAAGACTCCGCCCCGATCCTCAACGGCCTGCCCAGCAATCTGCCGGATATCGACCCCGAAGAAACTCAGGAATGGCTGGAGTCGATGGACGCGGTCCTCGATGAGTCCGGGACATCGCGCGCGCGCTACCTCATGCTGCGCCTGCTCGAGCACGCGCGGACGAAGCAGGTCGGCGTGCCCTCGCTGACGACAACCGACTATGTCAATACGATTCCGCTCGAGCAGGAGCCGTGGTTCCCCGGCGACGAGAGCATGGAGAAGGCCTTCCGGCGCCTCTTGCGGTGGAATGCGGCCGTGCTCGTCCACCGCGCGCAACGGCCTGGGATCGGGGTGGGCGGGCACATCTCGACCTATGCTTCGGCAGCCACGCTCTACGAAGTCGGAATGAACCACTTCTTCCGCGGGCAGGATCATCCCGGGGGTGGTGACCAGGTCTTCTTCCAGGGTC
>JAUNUZ010000038.1:0-1915 GCA_030537915.1 Micrococcales bacterium | reverse complement strand
TATGCCCGCGCCTTCCTCGAGGGGCGCCTGAGCGAGGACCAGCTCGACGGATTCCGCCAGGAGCACAGCCACGTCATCGATGGCAAGCCCGTCGCGCTGCCCTCCTACCCCCACCCACGCCTCATGGACACCTTCTGGCAGTTCCCGACGGTGTCCATGGGCTTGGGGCCACTCAATGCCATCCACCAGGCGCAGTTCAACAAGTACCTGACCAACCGCGGCCTCAAGGACACCACCGACCAGCACGTCTGGGCCTTCCTCGGCGACGGCGAGATGGATGAGGTAGAGAGCCGCGGCGCGCTGCAACTGGCCGCGTTCGAGGAGCTGGACAACCTCACGTTCGTCATCAACTGCAATCTGCAGCGCCTCGACGGCCCGGTGCGCGGGAACGGCAAGATCATCCAGGAGCTCGAAGCGTTCTTCCGGGGCGCGGGCTGGAATGTCATCAAGTGCATCTGGGGCCGCGGTTGGGACGACCTGCTCGCCGCGGACAGCCAGGGTGCGCTGGTGCACCTCATGAATTCCACCCCGGACGGGGACTACCAGACGTACCGCGCCAATAACGGCGCCTATATCCGCGAGCACTTCTTCGGGCGCGACTCACGGACACGCAAATTGATCTCCACGTGGTCCGATGAAGACATCTGGTGGAAGCTCAAGCGCGGCGGACACGACTACCGCAAGGTCTATGCCGCCTACGACAGTGCGCTGCGGCACACCGGGCAACCGACGGTCATTCTCGCCAAGACCATCAAGGGGTACACCCTCGGGCAGCATTTCGCGGGACGGAATGCGACCCACCAGATGAAGAAGCTCGCGCTGGATGATCTGAAGTCGTTGCGGGACACGTTGCACATCCCGATCGATGACGAGACGCTCGAGAAGGACCCCTACCAGCCGCCGTACTACCACCCGGGGCCGGACGACGAGCGCATCCAGTACGCGCAGGAGCGGCGCAGCAAGCTCGGCGGCTACGTCCCCGAGCGGCGCGTCCCGAAGGAATCGATCCACCTTCCGGATCACGGCGCCTACGACCTCGTCAAGAGGGGGTCGGGCAAGCAGCAGATCGCGACGACGATGGCCTTCGTGCGGCTCCTCAAGGACCTCATGCGCGACAAGGAATTCGGCAAGCGCGTCGTGCCGATCGTCCCCGATGAGGCTCGCACCTTCGGCATGGACAGCTTCTTCCCGACGAGCAAGATCTACAACCCGCACGGGCAGAACTACACCGCGGTCGATGCCGAGCTCATGCTCGCGTACAAGGAGGCCAAGGACGGCCAGATGCTCCACTTGGGCATCAACGAAGCCGGATCCGTAGCGGCCTTCACGGCCGTTGGCTCGTCCTATTCGACGCACGGCCAGCCGATGTTACCGGTCTACGTGTTTTATTCGATGTTCGGCTTCCAGCGCACCGGTGACGGCATGTGGGCCGCGGCCGATCAGCTCACTCGTGGCTTCCTCATCGGCGCGACCGCCGGGCGAACCACGCTCGCGGGCGAGGGGCTGCAGCATATGGACGGCCACTCCCCGATCCTCGCGGCCACCAATCCGGCCGTGCAGGTCTACGACCCCGCATACGGTTACGAGATCGCCCACATCGTCGAGGACGGCCTGGAGCGGATGTTCGGGAAGAACCCCCAGAACGTCATTTATTACCTCACCGTCTACAACGAGCCGCTGGTGCAGCCCAAAGAGCCGGAGGATGTCGACGCCGACGGGATCAAGAAGGGTATGTACCTGCTCAAGTCCGGCACCGCGCCGGAAGGCAGCGACATTGCGGACTGCCCGCGGGCGCAGCTGCTCGCCTCCGGCGTGGGCGTGCCGTGGATCCTTGAGGCCCAGGAATTGTTGCTGCAGGACTGGGGCGTCGTCGCCGACGTGTGGTCGGTCACGTCGTGGACCCAGCTGCGTCGCG
>JAUNUZ010000512.1 GCA_030537915.1 Micrococcales bacterium | reverse complement strand
GCGCTCGGCCTGCCCTCGGGATCGGCGACCTCGGTCCAGGCCGGTGGCACGCCGCGGGCCGCGGCGCCGAAACTCGAGGCGGTCGGGCTCGGCGATTCGGTGCCGGCAGGCGGTCACTGCCATTGCACGCCGTTCGTCGTGCGAGCGGCCCGGACGATCGCGGCCGGCCAACATCGGGCTGTCGCGGTGACGAACCGCTCTGCCTCCGGTTACGACTCCTACGACCTCGCCCGGCAGCTGAAGTCCGAACTCGCGATCGTGCAGGTCGGGGCCAACGATTTCGACAGCTCTCGCGTCGCCGCCTGTCGAAACCGGATCGACTCCTGCTACGGCCCCGACCTGCGCGCGCTGCGCCGCAACCTCACCCAGTCCCTGCGGACCGTCTATCAGCTGCAGCGCAACGCCTCCGCCGAGGTCGTCGCGGTCGGCTACTGGAACGTCTTCAAGGACGGTGCGGTCGGGCGGGCCGCTGGACCGGCATATGTCATCGGCAGCGATCGCCTGACCCGCCGCGTCAACGCCGTGATCGCCCGGGCCGCCCGGGACTCATCGTGAGCATCTCCTCGACGCGAGCCTCCAAGCCGGTGCTCAGGCTCTTGGTCAGCGCCGCCTTGAGGGTGGCGCGGGGGACCTTTTGGGCGTCGGCGATCTCGCCGAGGGACTTCGTCTGGAGCTGGGTGCGCAGCACATCCGCAGAGAGGCCAAGGGTCTTTGCTGCCGTGGTGAGCAGCTCGCCACCGCGCGTCCCCATCCGGTTGCCACCCATGCCCATACGGCCCATGCCCCCGTGCCGGCCGTGATCCCCAGGTCCGTCACCCTCGCCCCGGCGGGCGGCGCGATCGGTCTGGCTCTGGGTGCGGATCTTGTCGGCCTGGGCCTGGGTGATCGTGGCGTTCCTCACGAGGGTGTCCAGCGAAGTCTTGAGGCCACCCGCCCCGTCCTTGGGCACGCTCGGGGTGGCCGTAGCCGCAGGTATCGGGGTCCCGCCCGGCGTCGGTTGCGCGGCAAAGGCGGGGACGGCCACCGCGGCCGCCCCCGCCATAGCGACTCCGACGACTGCGGATGCGATCTTGCGCGATGTGCGCATCGGGGTCTCCTTCGTTGCAGGTGTGTCTTGATCATCGGCCGCGAACCTGTCCCGAACCCTCTCCCAGCTGTGCACTCGATATGAGTCGAACGCGCGGGCAGACGGTGGTGCCGCCGGGCCCTGCGGCGCGCCTAGGCTGCCCGCATGACCGACGTGACGATCCTGCACAACCCGCGTTGCTCGACCTCCCGCGCAGCCCTGGAGGCGGTGACCGAGGCAGGCGCCCAGGATGTTGAGGTGATCGACTACCTCAAGACCCCCCTCGACGAAGCCGCCCTGCGCGCTCTGCTGGCCAAGCTCGAAGACGCCCCCACCGATCTCGTCCGGCGCGACGCAGCCTTCGCGGCCGCAGGGCTCACCGAAGACGATGTGCAGACCGCCGATCAGGTCGTCGCCGTGCTCGTCGCGCATCCGCAGCTCATGCAGCGGCCCGTCCTCGTCCGCCCGGATCGGGCGATCATCGGCCGGCCAAAGAATCGGGTGCCGGGCTTCCTCGCCGGATCGTCCTGAGCGCCCGAAGTCGCAATG
>JAUNUZ010000511.1 GCA_030537915.1 Micrococcales bacterium | reverse complement strand
CTTCTTCGGGCCACTGAGAACGTCCCTTTTGATGAATCCGTAGACGACTGTCGCAACGAACAAGACGACGCCGATGACGAGCAGCCAGAGCAGCCCCTTCGCGAACGCCCCGATCAGAATGAGAATGAGCCAGACGACGAGCAGAAAACCAATGACACTTAGCATGTGACCTCCCAGATCGGCTCGGACTAGACGAGCCCGACTCCCGCACGACACCGCTCACGGCGTGAAATCCGGTGAGACAGCGCGCGGATTCGGGCTCTGCGATCCACAGTACGTCGAATGAACCGTTCTGTCCTCACCCTTTGGGGTGAAGACAGTGCCCCTATGGTGGAGGTGTGAGAAGCATTCGGGTGGCGCTGGTCGACGACTACGAGGTCGTGGTGCAGGGACTGGCCGCCATGCTGCGCAATTACCGTGGGCGGGTGGAAATCGCCGAGCTCAACGCCAACACGCCGGTGGCGGAGCGCGTGGACGTGGTGCTGTACGACTCGTTCGCCAACCCCCGCGGGGACCGGGACCAGGTGCGCGAGCTCGTGGCCAATCCGCGGGTGGGCAAGGTCGTGGTGTACGCGTGGGATCTGGACGACGCGCTGATCGCGACGGCCCGGGACAACGGGGCGGCCGGCTGCATCTCCAAGGGGCTGCCAGCCAGCAGGCTGGTGGCCGCGATCGAATCCGTCCACCGCGGAGAGCAGGCCGTCCATCGCGGCCCGGGCAGCGCGAAGCCCGTCGGCGGCGACTGGCCCGGCCGCGAGGAGGGGCTCACCGAGCGGGAGTCGGAGATACTAGCGCTGATCACCCAGGGCTTCAGCAACGCGCGGGTCGTGGACCACACCGGGCTGTCGATCAACTCCGTCAAGACCCACATCCGCGGCTGCTACCGCAAGATCGGCGTCGCGACGCGCTCGCAGGCCGTCCTCTGGGGCGTCACCCACGGATTCCTGCCGGACCGGGTGCGCATCCGCCCCGAGGCGAAGCAGCACTAGCCCCGGCCGGCCCGGGCGGGCCGACGGGCTGCGGGGCGGGGGATAGTCTCCGGTTGTCAGTTGCAATGATTTCCCGCCGCCGCCAAGGAGCAGCCGTGTCCTTCACCCACATTGTCGTGTTCAGCTTCAACGAGGGCTCCGACGCCGGCGCGCGCGCCGAAGAGGCGCTCAACGCGCTCGCCCCGCTGGTGCCCGAGCTGCGCGAGTTCCGCTGCGGGCCCGACGCCCGGGTCTCCGCCGGCAACGCGGACTTCGGCATTGTCGCCACGTTCGAGGACGTGGCCGGCTACGAGGTCTACCGCGACCACCCCGAGCACCAGCGGATCATCAAGGAGATCTTGGTGCCGAACCTGGCCGCGCGCACGTGCGTGCAATTGGGCGGCTGACGCGCCGCAGAGTGGGGCCGGGGACTCCGGTCGCAGCCGCGCAATCCAGCCCGGCGGCGTAGCCGGGGCCCGCAGCTAATCGCCGAGTAGCGGTTCGAGTTGCTCGAGGAGCTCGGTCATGTCGGCGCATGCGTCGCGGCCGTCGCTCTTTAGGCTGCCGCGGGTTCCGCCTGCGACGTTGATAGCGCCAAAGGAAGTGCGCATGCCGATCCAACAGGATCTGCCTCGGTTCTTGCTTGGGCT
>JAUNUZ010000037.1 GCA_030537915.1 Micrococcales bacterium | reverse complement strand
ACGGTTACAGCCCAAGGGCGTTCCCGGGCCCACGTCGGCGGGCGCGCCGCGCCCGTAAGGGTGCTCGCCGAGGTCGGGGAGCGACTCGTCGCGGTCCATGGTCAGGCCGATCAGTGGCGGCTGCGTCGACCCGAGGAGCATCGCTCGATGCTCGACGATTTCGGTGGGCCACCGCTGGCGGCCGCGCGAGCCGCCTACGCCCAGCAATACGAGGCTTGCGTACGTCTGTCGACCCAGCTGACCCGTACCCGGGATCTCGAGCGGGATCGCGAGATCGAGAGCGAGGTCCTGCGCCGCGGCCTCAACGAGCTGGAGCATCTCAACCCGCAGCCCGGTGAAGAGGACGCGCTCGCCGCAGAGGACGAGCGCCTCTCGCACGCCGACGGGCTGCGCGTCGCTGCCGACCGTGCTCACGGGGCGCTGGCCGGAGGTAACGAGGCGGAAGGCGGGGTGCACTGGCCACCCGCCACAGGCGAATTCGGGAGGGCACTGCCGACCGGCGCGGGCGGAGCCGACGCCGCGGTCGGCGCTGTCGAACTCCTCGGGGCCGCTCGAGCCGCCCTGGCCTCTGCGGCCGCGCACGACGAAGCGCTCGCGGTCCTGGAGCGCACGGCCGCTGAACTCGGCTATCTGGCAACGGATCTCGCCGCGGACCTCGCCGGCTACCTGGCCGGGATCGAGGTCGACCCGGCGCGCGCGGCGTGGGTGGCGCAGCGGCGGGCGGATCTGGCCGGCCTATTGCGGCGCCACGGCCCGACGACCGCGGACGCGTTGGCCTGGGGCGGTACGGCCGCCATGCGCCTGGATGAACTCGACGGCGCGACCGAGCGGGCCGCTCAGCTGGAGTCCGAGCTGCAGGAGGCACGCGATGAGCTTGCCTGTCGCGGCGGGGAGCTCACGGACGCCCGCACGCACGCCGCGAAATCGCTGGGAGAGCGCGTCACGAGCGAGTTGGGGCAGCTCGCGATGGGCAAGGCCCAGCTCGTCGTCGCTGTCGAGCCCGCGGGTGGTCTTGGCCCGCACGGCGGGGACCATGTGGAGATCCGTCTCGCGGCCAACCCGGGCGCGCCGCCGCGCACAGTCGCCAAGGTCGCCTCCGGCGGCGAGCTGTCGCGCGTCATGCTCGCCATCGAGGTGGTCACCGCCTGCGACCGGACGCTCGACCCGACGCGGGCCCGCTCCGTGCCGACCTTCGTCTTCGACGAGGTCGACGCCGGCGTCGGCGGTCGCGCCGCGCTGGCCATCGGTGAGCGGCTCGCGGCCTTGTCACGGACGTCGCAGGTCGTCGTCGTCACGCACTTGGCGCAGGTCGCCGCTTTCGCTGACCGCCATCTGGTGGTTCACAAGGCCGATGACGGACACGTCACCACGAGCGGGGTTCGTCGGGTCGAGGGCGAGGCTCAGCTGACAGAACTGGCTCGCATGATGGCCGGCTCCGACTCCGACGTCGCCCGCGAACACGCGGCCCAGCTACGTGCCGACGCCGCGGAGCGCCTGGATCGCCTGCCCCCGAGGGTTGCTCGCGCCGCAATGCCCCGCGGCGGCACAGCCGACGCCGCAGCCACCAGCCCGCCGAACGGCCCACGGGGGGTCGCCATGGCTCCGATAACGTAGGATCAAAGCCCGTGGTGCAGACCAAACACATCTTCGTGACCGGAGGCGTCGCCTCCTCCCTCGGCAAGGGCCTTACGGCCTCTAGCCTCGGACTCCTGCTACGTGCGCGTGGGCTCAGCGTCACGATGCAAAAGCTGGATCCCTACCTCAACGTCGACCCGGGCACAATGAACCCCTTTCAACATGGGGAGGTCTTCGTCACCGACGACGGCGCCGAGACCGATCTTGACATCGGACACTACGAGCGCTTCCTCGATGTTCCGCTGTCGGCGCAGGCCAATGTGACGACAGGTCAGGTCTACAGCCAGGTCATCGCCAAGGAACGCCGTGGGGAATATCTGGGTGACACCGTGCAGGTCATCCCGCACATCACCAACGAGATCAAGGAGCGGATGCGCGAACAGGCATCCGGTAGGGCAGGCCCCGGGGGCCGCGATGTCGCTGCGGTGCCAGACGTCATCATCACCGAGATCGGGGGGACCGTCGGCGACATCGAGTCGTTGCCCTTCCTCGAGGCGGCCCGCCAGGTGCGCCACGATCTCGGCCGCGACAACTGCTTCTTCCTGCACGTCTCCCTCGTCCCCTATCTCGCGCCCAGCGGCGAGCTGAAGACGAAGCCGACCCAGCACTCGGTGGCCGCGCTGCGCCAGGTCGGTATCCAGCCCGATGCCCTGGTGCTCCGCGCCGACCGCGAGATCCCCGAAGGACTCAAGCGCAAGATAGCGCTGGCCTGCGATGTCGAGGTGGAGGGCACGATCGCCTGCCCGGACGCCCCGTCCATCTACGACATCCCCAAGGTGATCCACGCCCAGGGGCTCGATGCTTATGTGGTGCGGCGTCTGGGCCTGTCCTTCCGGGATGTGAACTGGAGCGATTGGGACCGACTGCTGCGACACGTGCACAACCCGGCTCATCAGGTCGAGATCGCGCTCGTCGGCAAGTACATCGACCTGCCCGATGCCTACCTCTCGATCACCGAGGCGATGCGTGCCGGTGGCTTCCACCATGACGCCAAGGTGAGCATCCGCTGGGTGGCCTCCGACACGTGCCAAACCCCAGAAGGGGCACAGGAAGCGCTCGGCGGGGTCGACGCAGTGCTCGTGCCCGGGGGCTTCGGGGTGCGCGGCATCGAGGGCAAGCTAGGCGCCCTGCAGTGGGCCCGCACTCACGAAGTGCCGACGTTGGGGATCTGTCTCGGTCTGCAGTGCATGGTCATCGAGTACGCACGCAATGTGGCGGGACTGCACGACGCGAGCAGCACCGAATTCGACCCCGAGAGCCCTGAGCCGGTCATTGCGACGATGGCCCAGCAGAAGGCGTTCGTGCAGGGCGCGGGCGACCTCGGTGGCACCATGCGGCTCGGGTCCTACCCGGCTACCCTCGCGAAGGGGTCCGTGGTGGCCAGCACCTACGGGGCGATCAAGGTCGACGAACGGCATCGACACCGCTACGAGGTGAACAACGCCTATCGCGATCAGCTCTCTCGGGCTGGGCTCGTCTTCAGCGGGACGTCCCCGGACGGGACGCTGGTGGAGTTCGTCGAGCTGCCGCGTGAGGTGCATCCCTACTACGTCTCGACGCAGGCCCACCCGGAGTTCTTGTCGCGCCCGCACCGCGCCCACCCGCTTTTCGCCGGGCTCGTCGAGGCGGCGCTGCAGCGTCAGCGTGCCGGGCGGCTCGTCGAGGTGGAGCGCCCGTCCGTGCTCGGGGCCGACGACAGCTTCGTCGAGGCCTGAGCGATGCGCGGCCAGGAAGCCACCACCGGGGTCAGTTCGGGAATTGACGCGCCCACGCTCACGGCTGCCGACCTGGTGGATCGTCGCGACCCGCGTCGGGTGACCGACCGCGAGGTCCCCTACCGGGGGATGGTCTGGGATGTACGACGCGACACGATCGACCTGGGCGAGGCGGGGATCGTCCAACGCGAGTACCTCGAGCATCCCGGCGCGGTCGTTGCGGTGCCCTATCGCGAGGTCGGTGGGCGCCCGCAGGCGCTCCTGATCAGCCAGTACCGACACCCGGTCGGCACCTTCGAATGGGAACTTCCCGCCGGGCTCCTCGACGTAGCGGGGGAGGCGCCGAACGTCGCCATCGCGCGCGAACTCGCCGAGGAGGCCGACCTGGTCGCCCAAACCTGGCACGTGCTAGCGGACTTCTACGCCTCACCGGGCGGGATGAACGAGGCTCTGCGTATCTTCCTCGCCCGGGACCTGTCGGCCGTGCCGACCGCGGAGCGGCACCAGCGTGAGGCCGAGGAACTGGGCATGCCGACGCGCTGGGTCGACCTCGAAGACGCGGTCCAGGCCGCACTGAGCGGTCGGATCAACAACGCGGGCGCGGTCGTCGGGGTGCTCGCCCTCTCGGCGGCCCGGGAGCGGAACTGGTCGACTCTGCGCCCGGCCGACGCGCCCTGGCCCCAGCACCCCTGCAATTTCGCAAGCTGACGCGCCGACCTTCGCGTAGCGGGTCGCGCCCGCCCTTCTGATGGGAGCCTTGGCTCGTGGACTTGGAGAACATCGTCATCGACTCCGCGCAGCCGCAGCGCCTCGGTCGCTTCTGGGCTGCGGCGCTCGGCGCCGAACCGCTGACGCAGACGCGCGATCTTGTCGAGGTCAGGCTGTCCCACCCCGGTGGGCCGATCCTGGACGTGTGCCTACCGAAGGTGCTTCATCGGCCGCGCCCGACTCGCCTGCGTCTGGACCTGCGCGGCGGCCAGCGGCAGAAGGAGGTCGTCCGGCGACTCGTGTCCATGGGTGCCGCAGGGACCGACTCCGGTCAACGCGGCGGGCCGTGGGTCGTGCTGGCCGATCCCGAGGGGCACGTGTTCCGCGTCCTGCCGCAGCGAGGTGACGATCCAGACACCGGCCCCATCGCCGCGATCCCGATCGACTCCGCTGCCCCCGAACGGGACGCGGCCTTCTGGCAGGCGATCACCGGGTGGAGTCTCGCCGAAGGAGTGGCTCCGGTGTCACTGCGGCACCCCTGCGGGCGGGGTCCGGTCCTGGAGTTCTGGCCTGAGCCCGAGGCCAAAGGCGACAAGAATCAGCTGCACCTCGATGTCAGGCTCGGCCCCGGCGAGACGGCCTAACAAGCGTTCACCACCCTGCGCGAGCACGGCGGTTCCGTGATCGAGCACGGCTGGGGACCACTGCCGTGGACCGTTGCCGCCGATCCCTCCGGCAACGAGCTGTGCATCCTGGGTGCTCCCTCTACCGGACCGACTTCGTGAGCGTCACCGGCGGCGCGTTCGGCGCCGGCCGACCGATCGGTGGACCGTGTCCGTGCGGATCGGGACCGGCGTACCGCTTCTGCTGCGGCCCAAAGCATTCGGGTGAGACGAGCGCGCCCACGGCAGAGGCGTTGATGCGCAGCCGCTACGCGGCGTTCGTGGTCGGGGATGCTGACTACCTGCTGCGAACATGGCACCCGGCCACCCGCCCCGAGGATCTTCGGCTGGATTCGGTGCACGAGTGGACCGGCCTCGAGGTGCTGGCGACCTCGGCAGGCCAGGTCGACGACAGTGAGGGCACCGTCACCTACCGGGCTTCGTTACGTGCTCGCGACGGCCGCCCCGGTGCCCTGCTCGAGGACGCTCGGTTCGAGCGCCGAGGACGACGCTGGGTCGACGTCGACGGTGATATCCGCGCGGGGGCGTGAGGTCCACGGCGGTATCAGCGGTCCAGGAAGTTCTCGACGAGGCGGGCGAGATCCTCGGGTTGGTCGATCGGCAGGAGGTGGCCACCGCCGCGCACCACCGCGAGCCGCGCGCGTGGGATCCACAGCGCCAGCGTGAAAGCGTTGAGCATCGGCACGACGGAGTCGTCGTCGCCGGTGATGACGAGCGTGGGCGCCTGCAGCGCCCACAGCCACGGCAGCGACGACCACGAAGCCACTGCTACCGCCTGCCCGAAGAACGAGATCGGATCGGCTGGGGCGGTGAACCACGCGCGTTCCAACCGCTTAAGGGCCACGGTGTCGCGCCGAACCGACCCCCCGTAACCGTGGCGCGCGATCGCGCGGGTGATTCGCGGCGTCGGGCTAGGGATCTGGTGGAGGGCCACGGCCGCTGCGGTGAGCGGGTCGGTCGGTAGCCCGCCGAGGCCGACGACCGAGGCCACGAGCACGAGATTGCGCACTCGCCGCGGGCGGGTCAGGGCAAGCTGCTGGGCGACTGCGCCGCCGAAGCTATAGCCGATGACGTCCGCGGCCTGGACGCCGCGCCGATCGAGCAGGGCTCGACACAGCTCCGAGACGGCCGGCACGCCGAGAGTGGGGTAGACGGCGGGCGACCCACCCATGCCCGGCTGGTCGAAGGCGAGCACTCGCCGGGAGGCCGAGAGGCGATCGATGAGCGGAGCCAGCATCTGTAGGTTGCCGCCGGAGCCGTTGATGAGAAGTAGCGCTTGACCCTCGCCGCCGGTGTCGACGTAGCTGATCTCGACCCCGGCCAACGTCGTGACAGCCGTCGTGGGCAGGGGCGCGGTGTCGCGCACGGGGGGCTCCTACGGAGTGCGGTGCCGACCTCACAGTCGGCACGTATGGGCGCCTCTCGGCGCATCTGGGCGGGTCCTTGCATGTGCGGCGTGCTGGCCCAGGGTAAGCGGCTGCGTCGAGGCGCTTGTCAACGCACCCGGCGATATACCCGATCTTGAGTTGGTGGACCTGGAGGCGCGATAAGCAATTCGGGCTCGCGGGTGCGGTTGCCTACGATGGAGGCAGGCTGTCCTCGGGCCCGATCCCAGACACCTGCAAACCGGGCGGCCCGCCCCACGGCAGTTAGCCATCGCGTCTCGCACCGTCTATGCGAGGGCAAGAAAGGAATACCCCGTGCTCCGCACCCACTCCGCCGGCGCCCTGCGCGCTGACAGCACCGGCCAGAGCGTCACTCTCACCGGATGGGTGGCCCGGCGGCGCGACCACGGTGGGGTGGCCTTCATCGATCTGCGGGACGCCTCGGGCATCGTCCAGGTCGTCGCGCGCGACGAGGTCCTCACGGGGGCCGCGCACGATCTGCGCAACGAATACTGCGTCAAGGTCGTCGGTCAGGTCGCCCCGCGCGATCCGAAGGACGTCAACCCCAATCTGCCGACCGGCGAGATCGACGTCGTCGCCAGCACGATCGAGGTGCTTTCACCGTCGGCGCCGTTGCCGTTCCAGATCGACGAGCGGGTCAACGTCGGCGAAGAGGCGCGCCTGAAGTACCGCTACCTGGACCTGCGCCGCCCCGGTGCCGGCTCAGCGGGCGCGGCCATCCGACTGCGCAGCAGGGTCAATGCCGCGGCCCGCGAGGTGCTCGGCGGGCGCGACTTCGTGGAGGTCGAGACCCCGACTCTGACCCGCTCGACGCCCGAGGGCGCCCGTGACTTCCTCGTGCCCGCACGCCTCGCGCCGGGCAGCTGGTACGCCCTGCCGCAGAGCCCGCAGTTGTTCAAGCAGCTCCTCATGGTCGCCGGCCTGGAGCGCTATTACCAGATCGCGCGCTGCTACCGCGACGAGGACTTCCGCGCGGACCGCCAGCCCGAGTTCACCCAGCTCGACATCGAGATGAGCTTCATCACCCAGGACGACGTCCTTGAACTCGGCGAGGCGCTGGCCAAGAAGGTCTGGTCGCTCATCGGGGTGGACTTGAGGACCCCCTTCGCCCGCATGACGTATGCCGAGGCCATGGCCCGCTATGGCACCGACAAGCCCGACACCCGGTTCGGGGTCGAGCTCGTCGACTGCACACAGTACTTCGCGGACACGACGTTCCGTGTCTTCCAGAACGAGTATGTCGGCGCAGTCGTTATGCCCGGCGGTGCTTCGCAGCCGCGGCGCCAGTTCGATGCCTGGCAGGAGTGGGCCAAGCAGCGCGGTGCCCGCGGTCTCGCCTATGTCACGGTAGCCGAGAGCGGCACGCTGGCCGGCCCGGTGGCCAAGAACCTCTCCGAGGGTGAGCGCGACGGACTGGCCGACCACGTCGGCGCCGAGCCGGGCGATTGCATCTTCTTCGCCGCGGACAAGATCAAGGCCGCCAGGGCGCTGCTCGGCGCTGCGCGGCTGGAGATAGGCCGCCGGTGCGAGCTCATCGAAGAATCCGCCTGGGACTTCCTCTGGGTCCTCGACGCGCCGCTCTTCGAACCCGTCTCCGACGCCGTGGCCTCCGGCGACATCGCCGTCGGGTCGGGCGCGTGGACCGCCGTGCACCACGCCTTCACCTCGCCCAAGGACGAGTACTCGGACACCTTTGACACCGACCCCGGTTCGGCGCTCGCCTACGCCTACGACATGGTGTGCAACGGCAACGAGATCGGCGGCGGATCGATCCGTATTCACCGTCGTGACGTGCAAGAACGCGTCTTCGGTGTGATGGGGCTGAGCCAGGAGGAGGCGCAGGAGAAGTTCGGCTTCCTGCTGGACGCCTTCGCGTTCGGCGCGCCGCCGCACGGCGGTATCGCCTTCGGCTGGGACCGCATCGTCATGCTGCTCGGCGGTTACGACTCGATCCGCGACGTCATTGCCTTCCCCAAATCCGGCGGTGGTTACGACCCGCTCACCGAAGCGCCCGCGCCGATCACGCCTGCCCAGCGCAAGGAAGCCGGCATCGATGCCAAGCCGGAGAAGGCGGGGTCGGACGCAGCGCCGGAGAAGGGGTCCGGCCGGCCGGTCTGACCCCTTGCCTGGGGCCTGTGCCCGGGACGGCGACGCCGGGGGTCAACCGCCGGCCGAAGGCGGTCGCTACGCTGGCGGAGTGAGTTCCCATGACGACGCTCCCGAGCATCGACACGCCGCGGCTGACGCAACGCCCGGACCGATCGCGGTGCTCTTCGACGCCGACGGGCTCCTTCAGCACCCGAAGGCGGGCTGGGTCGAGCGCCTCAACGCCTACGACCCCGGTGACGGCACCGGGTTCCTCACAGCTCTGTGGGAGGCCGAGGTGCCCGCGCTGCGCGGGCAGGAGACGCTTCGCCAGGGACTGCAGCGCTTGCTGCGGGAGCGCGACCTTGACGACGGCCGTGTCGATGAGCTGCACGCACTCTGGGACAACATCGAGATCGACCCGGGTGCTTGGCAGGTGGTGCGCGACGTGCGGGCCGCCGGTACCCCGACCTACCTGGCGACAAACCAGCAGGAGTACCGCAAGCAGCTCATGCTCGATCTCGGGTACGCAGACCTCGTCGACGTCGCGTTCTTCTCCTGCGATCTCGGCGCGGCCAAGCCCGAACCGGCCTACTTCGAGCGGATCCTGCAACGACTGGGTATCGGCAGCAGCGAGGCGCCGCGGGTCGTGTTCCTTGACGATATGCCGGCGAACGTCGACTCCGCCGCCAGCGTCGGCATCACCGCGTTGCACCACGACCCCAACACCGGGGCGGCCAACCTGCGTGCTCTTCTGCGCACGGTAGGGGTGCCCGGCGCTTGACGGGCACGCTCAGGGGCACGCCGCATCTCGATGCGCGGGGCCGCACCAGATGGTTTGCGACGCGGCAGCGCCGCTGAGCGGCATTGCAGGCGAGTCTGCGTGGCTGCCTGAACATCAGGACGGCGGCCCGCGGGTTTGAAGTATCCAAGTCCCCGGGCCGCCGAGCTCAGGGACTGTGGTGCGAGGTGGTCGAAGCCGGTCGAGGACCCGATTAGCCTGACCGGGTGAGTGACCTCTTCGCCTCCGCTCGCGAGGGAGCCGACATCGGTGGCGCAGCGCTGACCGGGGACACCTCCGGCGTCGCGGATACCCGCCCGCCGCTTGCGGTCCGGATGCGTCCCCGCAGCATCGAGGAGGTTCGCGGTCAGCGGGAGGTGCTGCGCCCAGGAAGCCCGCTGCGCCGGCTGATCGAGGGTGCGGGGGGCGCCGCCGGCGCGGTGTCGGCCATCCTCTGGGGACCTCCCGGGACCGGCAAGACGACCTTGGCGCACCTCGTCGCGACCGCTGCCGGGCGACGGTTCGTCGAGCTGTCCGCAGTGAGCGCGGGGGTCAAGGACGTCCGGCAGGTCATGGAGGCAGCCGCCCGTGACCGCGACCTCTACGGCCGGCAGACGGTCCTCTTTCTCGATGAGATCCACCGTTTCAGCAAGGCCCAGCAGGACGCACTGCTACCAGGAGTCGAGAACCGCCTCGTCATCCTCATCGCCGCGACGACCGAGAATCCGAGCTTCTCGATCATTGCCCCGCTCCTGTCGCGCTCCATGCTCCTGACACTCACGTCCCTCGCGGACAACGAGGTCGTCCGGGTCATCGACGCGGCGCTGACCGACGAGCGCGGACTCGACAGCGCCTTCAGCATCACCGATGCGGCCCGCGACCACCTTGTCCGGATGGCCGGCGGGGACGCGCGGCGGTCCCTGACTGCGCTCGAGGCCGCGGCCGGCGTTGCCACCGACGCGCGGGCAGGCGGCGCGGGCAATCCGAGCCGCGCGGATCCCGAGGTCATCGAGCTCCCGCATGTCGAGCAGGCCGTCGCCCGGGCCGCGGTCCGCTACGACCGGGCCGGGGGACAGCACTACGACGTCGCGAGCGCCTTCATCAAGTCGATGCGGGGCTCGGACGTCGACGCAGCCCTGCACTACCTCGCGCGCATGCTCGAGGCGGGAGAAGACCCGCGCTTCATCGCCCGGCGCATCGTCATCAGCGCGAGTGAGGAGATCGCGATGGCTGACCCGACGGCGCTGCAGACCGCGGTCGCCGCGATGCACGCGGTCGCCCAGATCGGCATGCCCGAGGCGCGTCTCATCCTCGCGCAGGCCGTCGTGCACAACTGCCTGGCGCCGAAGTCGAACGCGACCTACACGGCGATCGGGGCGGCCATCGCCGACGTGCGCGCAGGCAAGGGCGACTCCGTGCCTGCGCCGCTACGCGGGACGGCGCGCTCGCGGGCGGCCGGATCCGCTAACCGCTCGCCGGGGCACCCACCGGACTACGTCTACGCGCACGATGAGGAGGACTCAGTGGCAACTCAGCAGTACCTGCCCGACGACCTCGTGGACGCCGACTACTACCACCCCAAGGAGCGTGGCTTCGAGGCGCGGATGGTCGAGCGCTGGGCATGGCTGCGACGCCGTCTCGGCCGTGTCGTGGGGTCGTCAGGTGCCGGTGGTGCACGGTAGGATGACGCCCGAGTTGGACAGCCGTCCGATAGGCGTGGTCTGACCGGTGCGAATCCTCCCCAGAGCCGACGAATCAGAGCCCAAGGCAAGCCGCGCAATCGGGTCGGCGGGTCGCGGATTCGGTTGGCATAGCAGGCGACACACCGATCGGTCCGCAGATGTCGGGGGTCCGGCCCGCCAGCGAGCATGATGCCAGCAAGGGCGAACGGAGGGTAAGTCGATGAGCGTCAACAGTCCCATGGTGCCGGTGGTTGCCGGACGCCGCGAGAGCCACAGGATCCGCGGGGTCTCCGCGATCGCCGCACCGAGTGCCTCTCGCGCGACGGCCCAGCGCGTCGCCCTTGAGACCCAGAGCCGCCGGCGAGGCCCGGGAGCCCACCGCGAGCCGGGCTCGACGGCTTGGCGCACGAGCATGCGCGAACTCGTGTATTTCTTGACACTCGGCTACGTGCAGCCGTGGCGTAAGGCTCAGGTGCGCCCGGCGCACTGACGCACCAAGACCACACGAGGGGGCCCCGAGCGCGGAGGGGCCCCCTCGTCATGTCTCGCGATCATCATGTC
>JAUNUZ010000510.1 GCA_030537915.1 Micrococcales bacterium | reverse complement strand
GGTGATGTCCGCGCCCAAATCGAAGCTGCGCTGCAGGATCGGGGTCGCGAAGACGTTGTCGAGCACGACCTTCGCGCCCGCAGCATGGGCGAGCTCGCTGACCCGGCGCACGTCGACGATCTCCTGCATCGGGTTCGACGGCGTCTCGAAGAACACCGCCGTCGTCGGCACGGACAGCGCCTGCTCCCACTGGTCGAGGTCGGTGCCGTCGACGAAGACGGTTTCGACGCCCCAACGCGGCAGGATCTCGTTGCAGATCACGAAGCAGGAGCCGAACAGGCTGCGCGAGGCCACCAAGCGGTCCCCCGACCCGCACAGCGCCGCGAGCGCCGTGAAGACCGCGGACATGCCGGACGCGGTGGCGTAGCAGGCCTCGGCGCCGTCGAGCAGGCGCATGCGGTCCTGGAACATCTCGACCGTCGGGTTGCCGTAGCGCGAGTAGACGAAGCGCTCGACCTCGCCGGTGAACGAGGCCTCCGCCGCCTCCGCCGTGTCATAGACGTAGCCGGAGGTCAGGTACAGCGCCTCGGAGGTCTCCTGGAAGTGCGAACGGGCGAGGCCTCCGCGGATACCGATCGTCTCGGGGCGGGCGTTCTCGGGCAGCTTGCTCATGTGTCTGGCTCCAGATGGAAAAGGTCAGTGAGGGGCGACGGGACGGGTCGAGCCCGGACACTCTGCCTCGCGGAGAGCCGCCTGGCGCCCGCTCACGACTGACGCCAAGGCAGGCCTGCCGCGCGCCAACCGGCGCCGCCGCGATGGCCGTTGGCGTTCAGTCCGCCCTCGAAGCCCTCGAGCACGTTGTACGCCGGGCCCAGGCCGGCGGCGGTCGCGGCGACCGCCGCGCCGATGGAGCGCTGCCCCGAGCGGCACAGGAAGATCACGGGCCCACCGCCGATGCCGTGCGCGCGCAGCTCCCCGACGAAGTCCGCGTTGGGAGCGCCGGACGGGAAGCCGACCCACTCCACGAAGCGGGTGGGGCGGCCGAGGGAGTCGGTGTCCGGCACGCCGACGAACTGCCACTCGGCGCTCGTGCGCACGTCGACGAGCACCGCGTTGGGCTCGTCGAGCAGCAGCTGCCAGGCCTGCTCCGCAGTGATGTCGCCCGCGTACCCCGCGGCGCTCGCGACTGCCTCGCCCGTCCTCGCAACATCCGACACCGTGGAACTCCCCGCCTGTGATCGCCGATCATGCTATGCGCGCCAGCTGGCGCGCTCTCCCCATTTTGCACCGACCTGCAATCGCCGGCCACGCCGGTCCACCTCAGGCCGGTGCGGCCACCCGCCGGGGAGCTGTCATGCAAATCACAAAATGTTACTTAGGGTGCACTGTGCACTAGACTGATTGTTCATCTATCCGCTAGCGAGAAGGTATCAAGTGAATCGTCCACTGCGCGTCGCCATTGTTGGAGCAGGGCCTGCTGGCATTTACGCCGCAGACGCCCTGATGAAATCCGATACTGCGACGACGGGTTGTGGGGTTTCCATCGATCTTTTCGAGCGCATGCCCGCCCCCTTCGGCCTGATCCGCTACGGCGTCGCCCCCGACCACCCGCGCATCAAGGGCATCGTCACCGCCCTGCACAAGGTGCTCGACAAGCCCCACGTGCGGCTGCTCGGAAACATCGAC
>JAUNUZ010000509.1 GCA_030537915.1 Micrococcales bacterium | reverse complement strand
CCTGGAGGTCAACACCCGCCTGCAGGTCGAGCACCCGATCACCGAGGTGACCACGGACGTTGACCTGGTCCGGGCCCAACTGCACGTCGCCGCTGGTGGGCGGCTGGAGGGCGAGCGGCCGGTCGAGCGGGGTCACGCGGTCGAGGCCCGTCTCAACGCCGAGGACCCGGACCGCGACTTCGCCCCGTCCCCCGGTCGGATTGCGCTGCTGGAGCTGCCCACCGGGCCGGGCGTGCGCGTCGACACCGGGGTGGGTGAGGGCGACACGATCCCGGCCGACTTCGACTCGATGATCGCCAAGATCATCGCCCACGGCCGCACCCGCGAGGAGGCGCTGGCTCGCCTGCGTCGCGCCGTAGCCGAGACCACCGTCGTCATCGAGGGCGGCGCGACGAACAAGAGCTTCATCCTGGACCTGCTCGACCAGCCCGAGGTCATCGACGGCTCTGCGGCCACCGGATGGATCGACCAGGCGCGCTCGCAGGGCCGCCTCGTGTCTGCGAAGAACTCCGGGGTCGCGCTCATCGCGGCGGGCATCGAGGCCTACGAGGAGGACGAGGCGGTCGAGGTGCGCCGGCTGCGCCAGACCGCGCGCGGTGGCCGCCCCCAGGTGCAGCACCGCGTCGCCCGGCCGATCGATCTCAAGCTGCGCGCTCGCGTCTACCGGGTCGCGGTGTCGCGGATCGGTGCCCAGCGCTTCCGCGTCACGCTCAGCGCCGACGCCCAGCGCCATGTCGTCGACGTCAACGTCGAGCCGATGAACCGGCACCGGATGCGCCTGACCGTGTCGGGCCAGGGCTTCCGGGTGCTGTCCGCCGCGCACGGGCCGATGCACTTCATCGAGGTCGACGGGGTCGCCCACCGGATCAGTCGTGATGAGGGCGGCGTGCTGCGGTCCCCCGCGCCCGCGCTCGTCGTCGCGACGCCCGTCGCGATCGGTGACGAGGTCACGGCCGGCTCCCCGGTCGTCGTCCTGGAATCGATGAAGATGGAGACGCGGCTGCTGGCGCCGCTGTCCGGAATCGTGCGCGAGCTGCACGTCTCCGCGGGCAGTCAGGTCGAGACCGGCAGCCCCCTCGTGCGAATCGAGCCGATCTCGCACGGCGCGCAGCAGGAGCCCGCCGGCGGCGAGCGTGTTGACCTAGGCCTGCCGACCTCCAGCGCCGCGCAAGGGGATTCGGTGACGCGAGGGCTAGCCGACCTCAGCGCGGTCCTGCTCGGCTACGACATCGATCCCGGTGACAACGGCCACAGCCTGCAGCGTTATCTCACGGCGCGAGACGAGGCGGTTGCGCGGGGCGCGGTTGTCATCCCCGCCGAGATCGAGCTGCTGAGCCTCTACACCGACATCTCCGAGCTGAGCCGCAACCGCCTCGGGGCCGAGGAGATGCACACCGAGCTGCGGGTGCACAGCCCCCGGGAGTATTTCCACAGCTACCTGCGGACCCTGGACACCGAGCGCAGCGGGGTGCCCGAGAGCTTCGTTCGCAAGCTGGCGACTGTGCTCGCCCACTACGGCGTCACCGGCCTGGACCGGACCCCGCAGCTGGAGGAAGCAGTCTTCCGGGTCTTCCTCGCCCAGCAGCGATCCGCGCCCGACCTCGGCATCGTCGCGGCGGTCCTGCAGCGCTGGCACGCCGACCCG
>JAUNUZ010000036.1 GCA_030537915.1 Micrococcales bacterium | reverse complement strand
CGATCGCCCCGGACACGATCGACACGATCGACACGGTGGATTCGCCGTCGTCGCCGGGGCGGCCGACGGCCTAGGGCTGAGCGGCTGACCAGCGCCGCCCGGGTGGCGCTTATAGGCGTGGTCGCGGCGGCTGTGAAAGACCTCGCCGGACGCTCTCGTCGGGACCTGACCCGAAGCGTCCGCTGACCCAACCCCTGGCCTCGGATCGCGGTATCGGGACACCGGTGGTGACCCCGGCGACGGCCGCGTCCGGGATGTCGTGACACCACAGCGGACACCGCAGAATCTACGGACCTTGGTCCCTGGTACGGGCGTACCAGAACTGATCTGATGAGGACATCGAAAGGAGTTGTCTATGTATCGGGTGGATTCCGAGGTAGGAAAGCTGCGGACCGTCATGGTCCACCGACCGGGCAAGGAGATGTCCCGTCTGACGCCAGGCAACAAGGCGGATCTGCTCTTCGACGATGTGCTGTGGCTGTCCAAGGCGCAAGGTGAGCACGACGCCTTCGTTGACGCAATGACCTCGCGTGACATCGAAGTGCTTGAGTTCTCCGATCTGCTGACCGAGTCGCTGGAGGATCTCGACGCCCGGCGCTTCATCGTCGACGGAATCGTCGACGATCGGTCGTTCGGGATCGGCCTCATCGACGCTCTACGCAACCATGTCGACGCGGCCACGCCCGCCGATCTGGCCCAAACCCTCATCGCCGGCCTGACCAAGAACGAGCTTCTCGAACGGGTCGAGGCTCCGCACTCGGTCGTCCTCGACGTCCTGGGACCTGACGACTTCGTCTTGCCGCCGCTGCCCAACCACCTCTTCACGCGCGATACGTCGTGCTGGATATACGACGGCGTCGCGATCAACTCGATGCGGATGACCGCGCGGATGCGCGAGACGATCAACTTCGAGGCGATCTACCGCTGGCACCCCCGCTTCGCGGACGGTGGCCACCACGTGTGGTCCGAGGGTCGGGACGAGGCCGCCGCGACGGTCGAGGGTGGCGACGTCCTCGTGATCGGAAACGGTGCGGTATTGGTCGGTCTCAGCGAGCGCACGTCCGCCCAGGGCGTCGAGCGACTCGCCCAAAAGCTCTTCGACGCCGGTTCGGCGCACACGGTCCTCGCGGTCGTCATGCCCAAGGCGCGTGCCGTCATGCACCTCGACACCGTCATGACCATGGTCGATCCGCACTCGTTCACCAAGTACGCCGGCCTGGGCATGCTTCCCACCGTGACGATCACCCCGGGTGCGACCACCAAGGAGTTGTCCGTCAAGCTCCACGACGCGAGCCGCATGCACGAATCCATTGCGGAGGCCGTGGGCGTCGACGATCTGCGAATCCTCACCGCCGCGCAGGACTCGCTCGCGGCTGAGCGCGAGCAGTGGGACGACGCGTGCAACGTGCTTGCGCTAGAGCCGGGAGTCGTCGTCGCCTATGAACGCAACACGACAACCAACAACTACCTGCGCAACCAGGGCATCGAGGTCATCGAGGTGCCCGGCAACGAACTCGGCCGCGGGCGGGGTGGCCCCCGCTGCATGACCTGCCCCATTCAGCGCGACCCCGCCTGATCCCTACGACATCCCGCGACATTCTTCATCGAAAGGAACGTACATGCCCCACGCACTGCACGGTCGGAACTTCCTCAAGGAGCTGGACTTCACCCCTGAGGAGTGGCGCGGCCTGCTCGATCTCGCTGCTGAGCTCAAGGCCAGCAAGAAGGCGGGCACGGAGACGCAGCGCCTCGCCGGCAAGAACATCGGGCTCATCTTCGAGAAGACCTCGACCCGCACCCGATGCGCCTTCGAGACGGCTTCCTTCGACCAAGGCGCCCACGTGACCTATCTGGACCCCTCGGGTTCGCAGATGGGCCACAAGGAGTCCGTCGCGGACACCGCTCGCGTGCTCGGCCGCTACTACGACGGCATCGAGTTCCGCGGTTCCAAGCAGGAGCACGTCGAGACGCTCGGTGAACTGTCCGGCGTCCCGGTGTGGAACGGCTTGACCGACGACTGGCACCCGACCCAGATGCTCGCCGACCAGTTGACCATGCGTGAGCACGCCGGCGGTAAGGCCGACGCGGACATCGTCATGGCCTACCTCGGAGACGCCCGCAACAACGTCGCCAACTCGACGCTCATCAGCGGCGCGATGCTCGGCATGGACGTGCGGATGGTCGGTCCGAAGGACCTGCTCACGGCCGACGACATCGTCGCGCAGGCGAAGGAGATCGCCAAGACCACCGGCGCCCGGATTACGGTGACGGACGACGTCGCCGAAGGTGTCAAGGGCTGCGACTTCCTTTACACCGACGTGTGGGTCTCGATGGGCGAGCCCAAGGAGAAGTGGGACGCCCGAATCGCCGCGCTGAAGGACTACCAGGTCAACGCGGAGATGATGGCGGCAACCGGAAACCCGGACTGCAAGTTCCTGCACTGCCTGCCCGCATTCCACGACACGAACACGGCCGTCGGGAAAGACATCTTCGAGAAGACCGGCATGAGCGCCCTCGAGGTGACCGACGAGGTCTTCGAGTCCCCGGCCAGCATCGTCTTCGACCAGGCCGAGAACCGGATGCACACCATCAAGGCCGTCATGGTCGCCACCTTGGGGAGCTGACTAGATATGCGTATCGTCATCGCGCTGGGCGGCAACGCCCTGCTCAAGCGGGGCGAGAAGCCGGACGCCTCGACGCAGATCGCCAACGTGGAGACTGCGGTCACCGCGCTCGCCCCCTTGGCTGCACAGCACGAGATCATCCTCACCCACGGTAACGGGCCGCAGGTCGGCGTGCTCGCCCTGCAGTCGGCGAACGATCCCAAGCTGTCACAGCCGTACCCGTTCGACACCCTCGGGGCACAGACCCAGGGAATGATCGGATACTGGTTGCTGCAGTCCCTGCAGAACCACCTGCCCGGACGGCACGTAGCCAGCATCGTCAACCAGACTCTCGTGCTCGCGGGCGACCCGGCCTTCGAGAACCCGACGAAGTTCATCGGTGAGGTCTATTCCAAGGAGGAAGCGGACCGCTTCGCGGCCGAGCGTGGCTGGACGATGAAGGCGGACGGTGGGCACTTCCGTCGGGTCGTCGGGTCCCCCTTCCCGCAGCGAGTCATCGAAACGCGGCTCGTGCGAGCGCTCATCCACGACGGAGCAGTCGTTGTGTGCGCCGGTGGTGGCGGAGTGCCCGTCGTCCGCAACGCGCAGGGCAAGCTGGAGGGCGTGGAGGCCGTCGTCGACAAGGACCTCACGGCGAGCGTGCTTGCCGAGGCCCTGGATGCGGACTTCCTCATGATCCTCACGGACGTGCCCGCAGTGCTGGTCGACTACGGCACCCCGGAGCAGCGCGAGATCAACCGGGCCACGCCCGCGTCTTTGCGTGGGCTCGGACTGCCGGCCGGATCGATGGGCCCCAAGGTCGAAGCGGCTAGTCGCTTCGTCGAACTCACCGGCGATACCGCTGCCATCGGCAGGCTGGCCGACGCCGAAAAGATCGTCGCCGGCACCGCCGGGACGATCATCACGCCGGGCGGCAACTATGGCGGCCCCGGTGACATCCCCGTGCCGACCCCACGTGACACTCGGGTCCGCGAAGACTGAACAAATGGGGACATCGACGTCCCCAACAGAGAAAGGAAACGCAAGCATGTCGGTGACCGTTAATTCATGGAATGACTTCGACCCGCTCAAGCACGTTATTGTAGGCCGTGCGGATAACAGTGTTATTCCGCCGGAGGAGCCCGCTACCTCTGAGAAGGTGCCGGTTGACTCTGAGATGCGCGGCATGTGGGGTCCCCGCCCGACGGCGACTGTCGAGGTTGCGAATGAGCAGCTCGATAACTACGCCAAGACCCTGGAGGGGCTCGGCATCCGCGTGGACCGGCCGACGCCGCTGCAGTGGAACGCCCCGGTCATGACGCCGGATTTCCGCACCGATGCGATGATGACCTGTATGCCGCCTCGCGACATTCTGCTCACCGTCGGTAACGAGATCATGGCTTCGGCTAACGCGTTCCGTTGCCGTTACTTCGAGTACCTGGCCTACTGGCCGCTCATGCAGGAGTACTTCGAGAACGACCCGAAGTTCAAGTGGAGCCAGGCGCCTCGCCCGCGGCTGACGGATCAGTCGTTCAAGCACAACTACTACGACGAGCAGATCTCGCTCGAGGACCGCCTGGAGCGGACCGCGAACAAGGACTTCGTCACGACTGAGTTCGAGCCCATGTGGGACGCGGCGGATGTCATGCGTGTCGGCAAGGACCTGTTCATCCAGCACGGTCTGACCACGAACCGGTCGGCTATGGAGTGGTTCAAGCGGTACTACCCCGACCTGCGGGTGCACGCGGTGAACTTCCCGGGCGACCCCTACCCGATCCACATCGACGCGACGTTCGTGCCGCTGCGGCCGGGTCTGATCATCAACAACCCGCACCGTCGCCTTCCCGAGGAACAGCGCAAGATCTTCGAGGCGAACGACTGGCAGATCGTGGACGCGGCTCAGCCGGCTCACACCGAGCCCCCGCCGCTGTGCTACTCCTCGGTCTGGCTGTCGATGAACTGCTTGGTCGTGGACCACAAGACGGTCTGCGTCGAGGCATCCGAGGTGCACCAGATGGAGCAGATGGACAAGCTCGGGATGAACGTCATCCCGGTGCCGCTGCGTGATGCTTACGCCTTCGGTGGCGGCATGCACTGCGCGACCGCCGACGTCTACCGCGAGGGCGGCTGCGAGGACTACTTCTCCAACCAGGTTGAAGACCCCACGCTCGTCTGATCCAGTTTCCCGGTGGGGGTGTGCGGTGCACACCCCCACGGGGGAACCCCGTTCCACCGAACACACGAAGAACGTCAACCAACCGTTATCGGCCGGCAATTTCTTCGATCGACGTGCATGGCCTGCATGGACGGATTGGTTGCCCGCGGTACCCCGCTAAGGAGCGGACACAAATGCACGCTGCAAGTCGGCAGAAGCTTATCGGCTTCGCCACGATGTTCCTGTCTTCGAGCCTCATGGGCGGGATAGGCGCTTTCGCCCGCTACATTGAGGCTCCGGGAATCTTCATCTCGTTCTGCCGGAACCTCGCCGGGCTCATTCTGATGACCCTGATCTTCGTGGCGGGGCATAAGTATGTAAAATTCAAGGGATTCAGGATGACGCCGGCGATTATCTTCTCCGGTGTCTTCTTGGGCCTGCTCTCCGGTCTGTATGTGATGTCCACGCAGATGACGACGCTTGCCAACGCAGCCTTTCTCATCTACACGGGGCCGATCTACTCCACTATCCTCGCGAGCATTTTCCTGAAGGAGCCGTTCACAAAGGTGACGGCGTTCTCACTCAGTTCCGTCTTCGTTGGCTGCTTGCTCATCATCGGCATCATCAACTACGCCTCGGGCGAGGGCCTCTCTGTTTCGCTTGATCTGGACCCGCAGTACTTCGCAGGCAACATGGTGGCCCTGGCTTCGGGTGTGGCCTACGGGCTCTTCCTCTTCATCAGTCGCTATCGGACCGATGTCGATTCCGATCTGCGCGCCCACACGAACTTCATCTTCGCCGTCATCACCCTGGGCATCCTGGTGATCGCGATCCGACCGGATCTGAGTGGGATGACCGCTCGCGGTTGGATCGTGCTGGTGATCGCCGCCTTCGTCACAGGCGCAGCGGCGTTCTACTTCCTGACGGTCGCGTCCAAGATCCTGTTGGCGGGTGAGCTGGCGACCATCTCTTACCAAGAGACCATCATGGCGACGATTCTCG
The DNA here is from genome assembly GCA_030537915.1 of Micrococcales bacterium. Taxonomy (GTDB): domain Bacteria; phylum Actinomycetota; class Actinomycetes; order Actinomycetales; family Dermatophilaceae; genus Kineosphaera. The sequence goes on along the minus strand of JAUNUZ010000036.1, from coordinate 5,806 downwards.
GAATCGTCCTGTTCAGCGAGGGCATCACCGGCATGCAGATGCTCGGTGGCGCCCTGATCATCTTCGGCGGCCTTGCGCAGATCCTGTTCTCGACAAGGAAGACGCGGCCGGCGGGTATCGCAACTGCGGAGGATCCCCTGACGGAAGGTTTGGTTGCGCAGCGTTAGGAACGGATAGTACTGGCGTCAAGACCTCAAGGTAAGGGAAGGAGCTGGTAATGACTCGCGAAGTGAACATCACGCGCATGGACGCATTTACTTATCGTGAATCGATCAAGAGTGGCGATTCAGTAATGCTGGTCCCCGTCGGCTCGGTTGAGCAGCACGGTGCGCACATGCCGCTAGGAGTCGACACGATGTTATCGACGAAGATTGCCGAGTTGACGGCTGCGCGGATTGACGCGTTGGTCGGGCCCGCCGTGAGTGTCGGGTACAAGTCCCAGCAGCGCTCCGGCGGCGGCAACCACATCGTGGGTTCATTCGGCTTCGACGCGGATACCGTCGTCGGCGTCTGCCGCACACTGGTTCGCGAGCTGTCACGCCACGGTGTGAAGAAGGTGGTGTTCGTCAACGGGCACTATGAGAACTACCAGTTCATCTATGAGGGCGTCGACCTCGCACTTCGCGACCTTGCGGGATCGAGCCAGGGCGCTTCCCAGGTGATGATGTTGTCCTATTGGGATTTCGTCACACCGCAGGTCATCGCCAGGCTCTATCCCGATGGTTTCCCCGGCTGGGACGTGGAGCACGGCGGTGTCATGGAGACCTCGCTCATGCTCGAGTACTTCCCCGAGCTGGTCTGGATGGACAGGCTCATCGATCATGCCGCGGCCGAATTGCCGCTGTATGATCTTCTACCGGCTGATGCATCACTCACGCCGGAATCCGGTTGCCTGTCCTCCGGGAAGGTGTCAACCGCACAGAAGGGCCAGATCCTGGCCGAGTCGATAATGGCCGGGATGGTCGATGCCATCTCCAGCCGGTTCTGAGGGCGGCGATGGAAAATTCCACTAGCAGTGGCAACGATGAGGGCCAGGTCGCCGCGATGGTGACCGGGGTACCGGAACTGAACACCCACCGCAGCAGGGACGACTCCATCATCAAGGCGGTCAGCCTGGTGCTGATCGGTGCGGTCGTGATCTTTGCGGTCGCGAACGCAGATGCGGCCGCATCCGGAATCGGTACCTTCCGCACCTTCGTGACCCAGTACTTCACCTGGTATTTCGTGATCCTGGCATCCGCAGCGCTGTTCTTTGTGCTCTCGATGGCCTTCGGGCGGCGCGGCCGGATCGTGCTCGGGGGCCCAGACGCTCGGCCGCAGTACAGCCGTTTTGCCTGGTACTCGATGCTCTTCGCGTGCGGGCAGGGAGTCGGCCTGATCTTCTGGTCGGTGGCCGAACCCATCATGGTCAAGTCGGACAACCCGCTCGCGTCAGTTGTCGGGACCGACGCCGCGGACGGTGCTCTCATCTGGGGCTTCTTCCACTGGGGCGTGCACGGCTGGGCGATCTACGGCACGGTCGCACTCTGCCTCGCGCTGTCCTTCCACAACCGCAGGGCACCCATGACCTTCCGGGACGCCGTCGTTGAAGTGTTCCCACCCCGGGCACGGCGGGGAGCCGGCCTGGTTGTGGAAATCGTGGTCATCCTGGCGACGGTCTTCGGACTGGCGACCTCGTTCGCGTTCGCTGCGATGCAGCTGAGTTCGGGGCTGTCCGAGATCTTCGGCTTCCCCACCGGAAAAGTCGTGTGGACCTCCGTCATCGTGGCCATCGGCTTGGTGGGAGCGGTCAGCGTCTACATCGGGATCGATGCCGGGATGAAGCGGATCTCGGAAATCAACTCCACCCTGAGCGGCGTACTCCTTGTGGGGGTGCTGGTCTTCGGTCCGACGCTCTACGTCCTGTCGGTATTGCCGCAAACCCTTGGACAGTACGGCTTCAATCTGTGGTGGATGGGGCTCTGGACCGACGCGAGCAATTCCGCGGCCGGGATCGAAAGCTGGACCGACAGCTGGAATGGCTGGTGGACGGTCTTCATCTGGGCATGGACGTGGGCCTTCTCGACATTCGTGGGCTCGTTCGTGGCGCGCATCTCACGTGGCCGGACCGTCCGCGAATTCGTGATCGGCGTCCTGGGGCTTCCCTCGTTGGTCGTGGTCGTGTGGATTGCCATCGTGGGTGGCGCGGCCTTGCACTACGACGAGAAGACGGGTGGCGTGATCACTACCGCGGTCAACGCAGAAACGTCGCGAGGGTTGTTCGTGATGCTCCGCGAGATCCCGCTGGGAGCGGTTTCCGTCGCGCTGCTGCTTGTCGCAACGGTGCTTGTCGGGACGTATTACGTTACGTCTCTGGACTCGGGCGTTCACGCCTTGGCCGGCTTCGTCGAGTCTGCCTCGCGCCCGTCCAAGATCTTCCGGTCGACACTGGTCATCGGCATTGCACTGATCGCTTTCCTGCTGCTGACGATCGGTGGCGAGAGCGTCGTCTCGACGGTACAGACCGGGACGATTCTGGGCGCGCTTCCATACACGGTCGTGGTGGTCTTGATGGTGTGGAACACATGGCGCAGGACGTCGGACGTTGAGGCCTTCGTGGCCAACGACGAGCATTGGGCCAGCCTCGAACGAGCACAGGATGGCTTATCCCAAGAACTTACTGACTAACCAGCAACACCAACACGAAGGAGTGCACATGTCGGTGACCGTTAATTCATGGAATGACTTCGACCCGCTCAAGCACGTTATTGTAGGCCGTGCGGATAACAGTGTTATTCCGCCGGAGGAGCCCGCTACCTCTGAGAAGGTGCCGGTTGACTCTGAGATGCGCGGCATGTGGGGTCCCCGCCCGACGGCGACTGTCGAGGTTGCGAATGAGCAGCTCGATAACTACGCCAAGACCCTGGAGGGGCTCGGCATCCGCGTGGACCGGCCGACGCCGCTGCAGTGGAACGCCCCGGTCATGACGCCGGATTTCCGCACCGATGCGATGATGACCTGTATGCCGCCTCGCGACATTCTGCTCACCGTCGGTAACGAGATCATGGCTTCGGCTAACGCGTTCCGTTGCCGTTACTTCGAGTACCTGGCCTACTGGCCGCTCATGCAGGAGTACTTCGAGAACGACCCGAAGTTCAAGTGGAGCCAGGCGCCTCGCCCGCGGCTGACGGATCAGTCGTTCAAGCACAACTACTACGACGAGCAGATCTCGCTCGAGGACCGCCTGGAGCGGACCGCGAACAAGGACTTCGTCACGACTGAGTTCGAGCCCATGTGGGACGCGGCGGATGTCATGCGTGTCGGCAAGGACCTGTTCATCCAGCACGGTCTGACCACGAACCGGTCGGCTATGGAGTGGTTCAAGCGGTACTACCCCGACCTGCGGGTGCACGCGGTGAACTTCCCGGGCGACCCCTACCCGATCCACATCGACGCGACGTTCGTGCCGCTGCGGCCGGGTCTGATCATCAACAACCCGCACCGTCGCCTTCCCGAGGAACAGCGCAAGATCTTCGAGGCGAACGACTGGCAGATCGTGGACGCGGCTCAGCCGGCTCACACCGAGCCCCCGCCGCTGTGCTACTCCTCGGTCTGGCTGTCGATGAACTGCTTGGTCGTGGACCACAAGACGGTCTGCGTCGAGGCATCCGAGGTGCACCAGATGGAGCAGATGGACAAGCTCGGGATGAACGTCATCCCGGTGCCGCTGCGTGATGCTTACGCCTTCGGTGGCGGCATGCACTGCGCGACCGCCGACGTCTACCGCGAGGGCGGCTGCGAGGACTACTTCTCCAACCAGGTTGAAGACCCCACGCTCGTCTGAGACCACGGTGTGGCACCGGTCTAACCGGTGCCACACCACCGGGGCTTGTTGCCCCCGCCGCGAACGACCCTCGCCGCCGCCCTGGCGGTGAGAGCACCGGTCGCAGCGACATAGCTGCGCTAGCGCCATCCGCGAACGATCGACTCCCGCGCGGCAGCAAGATATCCATTCCTCCCGATTTAGGAGAAAAGACATGACCGCCACACTGGCGGATGCGGGACAGTTCGTGATGAACAAGAAGCTTGGTTTCATCGCCATGGTCCTGTCCGCGACCGGCATGGGATTCGTCGGCACACTCGGCCGTTTCTCAACCCCAATCGACCCCTCCACCGACACCAAGTACATCATCGGGGACTTCCTCGCCTTCGGACGCATGACCACCGGGGCGGTGGGCATGGTGCTCATCATCCTTGCGGTGAAGAAGTTGGCAGCACTGCGCACCACGCGAATTTCGTTCACCGTCGTCGCCGGCGGCGTGTGCATCGGCACATCGCTCGCACTTTATGTGTCGTCGACGCTCATGACGTCGATCGCCAACGCCGTCTTCCTCATCTACACCGGGCCGTTGTTCTCGGCGATCCTCGCCTGGATCTTCCTCCGCGAGAAGATCTCAGCTCGCAACGGATTCTTCCTGTCTCTGGTGTTCGTCGGCATGCTCATGACGATCGGGATCATCAACTACACCTCCGGGGAGGGCATCTCATTCGGTCTCAAATTGGGCCAAGATCCGGAGTTCCCCAACAAGACGATCGGTGACATCTTCGGGTTGTCTTCGGGTGTCTTCTACGGGCTGGCGCTCTTCTTCTACCGCTATCGCGGCGATATAGACTCCGAGGTGCGTGGATTCTGGAACTTCATCTTCGGCGCCATCGGAGCCCTCGTCGTCATGGGTTTCCGCTTGCGGTTCCTCGACGACACCAACCCGATTCGGGTCATGACGCCGACTAACTGGTTGTGGGCCGCCGCACTGTTCTTGTTCTGTGGATTCTTCGCCATCGGCTTCCTCGTTGTCGCCGGCAAGCACCTGAAGGCCGTGGAGCTGTCGTGCGTGTCCTATTGGGAGACGGTCGTCGCACTCATCCTGGGAATCCTCATCTTCGGCGAGTCGTTGACAGCGATCGGCCTACTCGGCGGCTTGCTCATCGTCGTCGGCGGCATGGCCCCGGCGTTCTCAATGCGCGAGGAGGCCCCTGAACTGCCGAAGGGTGACGACGGCGGATCCGAAGCTGTGACCAGCGCTGAGATCGGCGGACGTCTCTGATCGGCTTGGGCCGACGGCTAAGACAGATGCACCAACCGGTACCCCGATCACTCAGGTGGTCGGGGCACTGGCCTCCTGGAGCTGGGTGAGCGCCCGTTCGGCCGTCGTCCACACGTCTCGCCCCTCGCTCAGGGCACTCACCGCGGCGCCGTCGACGACGGCGATGACGAGCTCTACGGACAGGGGGCTGCCCACCCGGCGCAGCACCCGCAGGATGGCCGCATTAAGGCGAGCCCGTCCGGTGCGATAGGCGCGCGCGACGGGTGGGGAGCCTCCCGCTGCGAGGAGGGTGAGGTAGTGGCCGAGCAGCGCCTCATCGCTGGGCAATGTGGCGGCGAGAATCGACCGTACCGTCTCGGCGCGGGCCATCGGGATCGGCCCGGCCTCGACCCGCTCGGCCACCTGCTCGGCGCGCTGGGCCCAGCGCGCGATGTTGTGTTCACCCGCCGCCTGGAGGAGGTCATCCAGCCCCTTGAAGTAATATGTCGTCGCCGAGAGTGAACAGCCCGCACGCCGGGCCACGGCACGATGCGAGACCGCGGTCGGTCCCGATTCCAGCAACAACGCTGCTGCAGCGTCGGTGATATCCCGGCGTCGCTGCTCGCCCTTGCCCGTCGAGGGAATCACGGGTCCTCCTTATCGTCTTCCCAAAGTCAACGTACCCTGGGCGCTGTCCCAGGAAACAAGGTTCGTCCTGCATATCGTGTTCACGACGTCTGCTG
>JAUNUZ010000035.1 GCA_030537915.1 Micrococcales bacterium | reverse complement strand
CCGGCAGCTGCTGGAGTCGGCCGCCCCGCCCGCCCCGCCCGCGACAGCTGCCGACGTGGACCCGGACGATCCGCCGTCGGACCCCATCGAGGCGATCGAGGCGGCGATGATCAGTGACGTTCGGGCCGCGCTGGCCGGGCTGACCGGCTTGGGGGACGATCCAGCACTACATCGCCTATTGCCCGATGGCCACCGGGACGACCCCTTCGCCGCAGCGCAATTCCGGCAGGGGCCGGGGGAGTCCGTGCGAGTGGGCAAAGTCGCTCGGATCGACGTGGCCCTGGCTGCCCTGGAGACGGCCGACGAGCGCGGTCGCATCACGCTGGATGCGGTCACGGCGCAGGCCTTCCTCGTGGCACTCACCGACGTGCGGCTGGTGCTCGGCCAGCGTCTCGGGCTGAGCGGCGAAGGCGACGTCGAAGCGGTAGAGGCCGAGCTGGCCGACGCCTCCGAGGACGACCCGCGGCTGCCGCTCGTGCTCGCCTACGACTTCACAACATGGTTGCAGGAGAGCCTGGCCGGCGCATTGTTGCCCTGAATCGGGCAGATGACGGCCGCACCGGATCGCCCCCCCGTTGCGTGATCGTGACAGGCGGGTTTAGCCAGGTCGGTGGAAGTTGTCGGTGCAGTGGGTGAGAATCGCGCTCACGACATCCCGTCCAGGAGGCTTCCCTTGTTCAGTACCCCCCGCCGTCCCCGCGTGCGCTCGCGCATGCTGCGTGCCGTCACCGCCGCCGCCTGTGCGGCGCTCGTCCCCGTGGCCCTCGCCGGCTGTGGATCCTCCGGATCCGGTGACGCCGGATCCGCAGGCACCGCCAGCGCAGGCGCGGACGGTGGCCTCAAGCTCGTCAACCCCGGCAAGCTCACGGTCTGCACCCACATGGCCTACAAGCCGTTCCAGTTCAACAAAGACGGCAAGATCGTGGGCTTCGACGTCGACATCGTCGACCTCGCCGCAAAGGAGATGGGCCTGGAACAGCAGATCATCGATATCGAGTTCCAGCAGATCTGGTCCGGCGCCGCGTTCAAGGCCAAGAAGTGCGACATCGGTGCGGCCGGTATGACGATCACGGACGCGCGTAAGAAGTCGGTGGCCTTCTCCGAGCCGTACTTCGACGCGACCCAGGCGCTCCTTGTGAAGAAGGGCTCCAGCGTGAAGGACCTCGCGGCGCTGCGGGGCAAGAAGCTCGGCGTCCAGACGGAGACGACGGGCCAGGAGTACGCGACGAAGAACGCGAGCGCCAATGGCTACGAGGTCGTCGTCTTCGATGACCTCCCGCTCGAGGTCAACGCCGTGAAATCGGGTCGCGTCGACGCCGCGATCAACGACAACGGCGTGCTGTTCGACTTCGCCAAGGACAATCCGGACACCGAGGTCGTCGCCGAATTCGACACCGGCGAGCACTACGGCATCTCCGCCGCCAAGGACGACGCCAACGCGACCGCGATCCTCGGCAAGGTCAACACGGCGATCGCGAACGCGAAGAAGGATGGCGCCTACAACGAGATCTACAAGAAGTGGTTCGGCACCACGCCGCAGCCGGCCAGCCCCGCCGCCTCGTCCGCGGCCACGCCGAACGCCAGCCCGTCGTCCTGATCACGACGTGACGACACCCACGCGCCAGGGGGGAGCGGTCAAGCGCCGCTCCCCCCGCCGCCGCGCCCGCCGGCGCAGGATGATCCAGTACGCAGTGCTCGTCGGGCTGGTCATCTTCGCCATCTTCACCGCGAACTGGCCGCAGATCATCGACGTCTTCGCGCGTCCGGCGCTCGTCCAGGAGACGGTCGGCCCGTTGCTGGGCCGCGCCTTCCTCAACACCATCGTCTATACGGCTGGAGCCTTCGTCCTCGGGCTGGTTTTCGGCACCGTGCTGGCGCTCATGCGCCTGTCGGACATCGGTCCCTACCGCTGGCTCGCCCGGGCCTACATCGAGTTCTTCCGTGGGCTGCCTGCGATCATCGTCTTCATGGCCTTCGGCCTCCTGCCGCTGGCGTTCGAGGGCCTCGTCATCCCCCTAGACCCCTACGGGACGGTCTGGGTGGCGCTCGGCATGGTCGCGAGCGCCTACATGGCCGAAACAATCCGAGCCGGGATCCAGGCGGTCCCCAAGGGGCAGGTGGAGGCCGCGCGCTCGCTAGGAATGCCGGCCGGGATGGCAATGCGCAAGATCGTCCTGCCCCAGGCCTTCCGCATCATCATGCCGCCGCTGACCAACGAGCTGGTCATCCTCCTCAAGGACTCCTCGCTGGTCTACGTCCTCGGCCTGGCCGCGGGGGGTTACGAACTCACCAAGTTCGGCAAGGAGCTGGCGAACTCCAACGCCAACCTCACGCCGTTGGTCGTCGCCGGCTTCTGCTATCTGCTCATCACGCTTCCGCTGACGATCCTCGTCAGTCGCCTGGAGGCAACAACGGCGAAGGCGAGGTGAGCCGCATGGCCAACCCAGCAGGCTCGGAGGGCTACAACCCGATCAACGCGGCTGACTCGCGCAGCCGCGATCTCGGCGACGAGGTCGTCGTCGTCGAGGGCTTGCACAAGTCGTTCGGCAAACTGGAGGTTCTCACGGGTATCGACACCGTGGTCCGTCGCGGCGAGGTGGTGTGCGTCATCGGGCCCTCGGGCTCAGGCAAGTCAACCCTGCTGCGGTGTGTCAACCTGCTTGAGCAGCTGACCGCCGGACGCATCACGGTGACCGGCGAGGAGGTCAGCGATCCGGACTGCGACATCGACGCCGTGCGCCGCCGGGTCGGCATGGTCTTTCAGCAGTTCAACCTCTTTCCCCACCTGACGGCCACGGAGAACTGCACGATCGCGCAACGCTCGGTCCTCGGCCGCAGCGCCGACGAGGCGCGTCGAGTCGCGCAGCTCAACCTCGAAAAGGTCGGCCTCGGGGACCGCGGCCACTCCCACCCCGCTCAGCTCTCGGGCGGCCAGCAACAGCGCGTCGCGATCGCCAGGGCGCTGTCCATGGATCCCGAGCTCATGCTCTTCGACGAGCCGACCTCCGCGCTGGACCCCGAGCTCGTCGGTGACGTGCTCTCGGTGATGCGCCGCCTCGCTGCCGAGGGCATGACGATGCTGGTCGTCACCCACGAGATGGCCTTCGCGCGTGACGTAGCGGACCGGGTCATCTTCATGGACGGCGGGGTGATCGTCGAGGAGGGCCCGCCCTCGGAGGTACTCGGTCAACCGCGCGAGGAGCGGACTCGCACGTTCCTACAGCGTGTCCTCGATCCGACGCACGTGGACCCTGGCGCCGAGGACGAGGCGCATGCGGTCCGGCATGCCGCGCTCGCCGACGGCGCCGGCCGGGCCATCGGCTCGACCCCGGCCCGGCCACTTCGGCCCGAGCGCTAGGGGCGCGCCGCAACACCCATGTGAACGCGTCTCACGTGGCAGATCGCACGCGTACGTGCGTGCGTGGGCAGACGCAATGGACCGTATCCTCGCAGGTGTGGACGCTCCGATCGGCATTTTCGACTCCGGTTACGGAGGTCTGACGGTCGCGCGAGCCGTGCTGGACCAGCTGCCCCACGAGTCGATCACCTACCTGGGAGATACGGCCCGGGCGCCTTACGGACCCCGGCCCATCGCGCAGACCCGACAGCTGGCGCTGGAGTGCCTCGACCGCCTCGTCGAGTCACGGGTCAAGCTGCTTGTCATCGCGTGCAACACGGCCAGTGCCGCGATGCTGCACGACGCCCGCGAACGCTACAACGTGCCGGTCGTCGAGGTGATCCGCCCGGCGGTCCGGCGCGCAGCGGCGGCGACGCGCAACGCGCGGCTCGGTGTCATCTCCACCGCGGGAACCCACCGCTCAAGGGCGTATCCGGACGCGTTCGCGGCGGCGCCGCAGCTGCGCGTGATGAGCCGGGCATGTCCGAGGTTCGTCGAGTTCGTCGAGGCCGGCGTCACGGGCGGGGACGAGTTGCTCAGCGTTGCGCGCGAATACCTCGCACCACTCGTCGAGGCCGATGTCGACACCCTGATCCTCGGGTGCACCCACTACCCCCTGTTGACGGGGGTCATCTCCTACGTCATGGGCGACCTGGTCACGCTCGTATCCTCCGCGGAGGAGACGGCCAAAGACGTCTATCGGGTGCTCGCAGACCGGGCTGACCTGGCCCTACCTCCGGTCGGCGGCGGATCCAATCCCGGGATCGGCAGCGGCCTCCGCGGCGGGCCTAGCCACAAGTTCCGCACGACCGGTGACCCCGAGGAGTTTCGCAGGCTGGCCAGGCGCTTCCTCGGCCCCGAGATCGACGAGCTGACCGTCGAGCGCGAGCGGGTCATGGCATGAAGCTGCTCATCGTCGGCTGCTCCGGCAGCTTCGCAGGGCCGGAGTCGCCGGCCTCCTGCTACGTCGTCACCGCCGAGCACGAGGGCCGGACCTGGAGGGTCGCCCTCGACTTCGGCAGCGGAGCCCTCGGGGCGATGCAGCGCCACCTCGACCCGATGGCGCTCGACGCTGTCGTGCTGTCCCATCTACACCCCGACCACTGCCTCGACCTGTGCGGTCTGAAGGTCATGCGCTGCTACAACCCGGTGAAGCTGCCGGATGCCGTGCTTCCGGTATACGCCCCGGTCGGGGCGGCCGAGCGCCTGGCGCGGGCGTACGGGGTCGAGGCACCCGAACCGCTTGGGCCCTACCTGGACTTCCGGGAGATCGGGGCCCGCGAGCCGATTGTCATCGGGCCGTTCGTGATCACGCCTGTTCCCGTGCGGCACCCAGTGCAGGCCTACGGCCTGCGTGTCCAGGCCGACGGCGCGGTGCTCGCCTACACCGGTGACACGGACCTGTGCGACGAGCTGAGCGAGCTCTGCGTCGACGCCGACCTCGTGCTCGCCGACTGCGCCTTCGTCGACGGCAGGGACGACGCCAAGGTAGGGGTGCATATGAGCGGCTCGCGTGCGGCCCGCGCCGTGGTCCGGGCGACCGGCGTCCGCCGCCTCATGCTGACCCACCTGCCGACCTGGAACGATCCGGACGTCTGCCGCGAGCAGGCCGAGACCGTGTGGCCCGGCGTCGTCGAGATGGCCCAGCCCGGGGTGACGTACGAGGTTTAGCCACTGTCGACCGGCGTGTCGACACCGAGCACAGGCGCCGCCGGGCCCGCTAGGGTTTGCGGCATGCTTCGACACGACGGCCGCGCCGCTGACCAGCTCCGCGACATCTGCATCACCCGGAACTGGCTCGATCATGCCGAGGGCTCGGTCCTCGTGGAGTTCGGTCGGACGCGCGTGTTGTGCGCCGCGTCGTTCACCCCCGGCGTGCCGCGCTGGCTCAAGGGTCAGGGCAAAGGGTGGGTGACGGCGGAATACGCAATGCTGCCGCGCTCGACGAACACCCGCACCGATCGGGAGTCCGTGCGCGGCAAGATCGGCGGACGCACCCACGAGATCTCCCGTCTCATCGGGCGCAGCCTGCGCGCCGTCGTCGACACGACGGCGCTGGGGGAGAACACGATCGTCCTCGACTGTGACGTCCTGCAGGCCGACGGCGGTACTCGCACGGCGGCGATCACCGGCGCCTACGTTGCGCTCGCCGACGCCATCGAGTCGGGTCGCCGCGCCGGCGCTGTGAAGTCTGCCGCGCGAACGCTCAAGGGGTCGATCGCCGCCGTGAGTGTCGGCGTCGTCGGTGGCGAGCCCGTCCTCGACCTCGACTACGTCGAGGATGTCGATGCCGACACCGACATGAATGTCGTCATGACCGGCGATGGTCGTTTCGTGGAGGTGCAGGGGACCGCGGAGGGCGAACCCTTCGAGAGAGAGACCCTCGATCTGCTGCTGCGGCTGGGTACCGTCGGGTGCACCGAGGTGACGCGGTTGCAGCAGGAGACACTCGCAACGGGCTACCCCGCGTGAGCGCCTCGTTCGTCCTGGCGACGCGCAACGCGGGCAAGATTCTCGAGTTGCGGGCCATCCTCGCCGACGCGCTGCGCGAACTGGACGCCGAACTGGTCGGGGTCGACACCTTCCCCCACGTCGCGGACGTCGTCGAGACAGGTGTGACCTTCGAGGAGAACGCGACGCTCAAGGCGGTCACGGTCGCGCGGGCGACCGGGCTGCCAGCCCTGGCCGACGACTCCGGACTGGCCGTCGACGTGCTGGGCGGGGCGCCTGGAGCCTTCAGCGCCCGCTGGAGCGGTCGATACGGGGACGACGAGGCGAACCTTTGCCTGCTGCTCGACCAGCTCGCAGACGTGCCTGATCAGCACCGTGGCGCTGCGTTCGTGTGCTGCGCGGCCCTCGCGCTGCCCGACGGGCGCACCCTTGCCCGGCACGGGCGTCTCGAGGGCGCCCTGACCCGCAGGCCGCGGGGCGGTAACGGATTCGGCTACGACCCGATCCTGGCTGTCGCCGGTCGGCGCGAGACCGCTGCCGAGTTGGACCCCGGGGAGAAGAACGCGATCTCTCACCGCGGGATCGCGTTCCGGGCGCTCGCCGAGGCGATGCCGGGCTTCCTTCGCGCCTGAGCGGAGCGCCAGCCCTCGACAGATCGGACTGAGGAAGCGCCGCTTCCTCGATCGGTTGCGGCGGTCCTCTCGCGGCGGACCGGCGGGGTCTTGGGGCCCTCGGGCCGGACGTGCCCGATTCCGTCGTCTCCCTGCGGTGCACCGGTGCGCCCGGTGCTGCATTAAGCTCGGCGCTTGCGCGGAAGTGGTGAAATTGGCAGACACGCAGGATTTAGGTTCCTGTGCCCGTGAGGGCGTGAGGGTTCAAGTCCCTTCTTCCGCACCCGTACGACCGAGCGTGCGCGCCGGGTCGGCATCATCGGATCAGCTCAGCGGGATCCCCATGGCCTTGGCCAGGGAGGCAACGTGGCCGGTCGCCCTGACGTTGTAACGCGCCAGCTTGATCGCCCCGGCCTCATCGATGACGAAGGTCGATCGGATGACCCCGGTGACCTCCTTGCCGTAGAGCTTCTTGACGCCATACGCACCGTAGGCCGTGAGGGTCTGGCGGTCGGGGTCCGACAGCAGTGGGTAGGTCAGCGACTCCTGCTCGGCGAAGCGCGTGAGCTCCTCAGGCCGGTCCGGGCTCACGCCGAGGATCTCGTAGCCGGCCGCGCGTAGCGGCGCGAGGGCGTCGCGGAAGTCGCAGGCCTCCTTCGTACAGCCCGGCGTCATGGCGGCCGGATAAGCGAAGAGGACGATCTTGCGGCCGGCGTAGTCGGACAAGCTCACCGTGGTCCCGTCCGAGGCGGGCAGCGCGAACGCGGGAGCGGGGTCGAGGGGTTGCAAACGGGTCATGCCGGGTAGGTTATCGTCGCGAACAACGCACTAAGGCAGGTCCGAGCACCTCGAGGCCGAGCGGCCGACCCCGCTGTGGGCGGAGTGCACCCGATGACCGGCACGCACCGCTGCCACCGAAAGGACACCCGATGGGCACGCAGGACAAGAGCTCGGTCAGCCAGATCGAGGGCGATATCGAGCGCACCCGCGCACGACTGGCGGCCACCGTCGATGAGCTGGCCTACCGCGTGCAGCCCTCGACATTGCTCAAGCGCGAGACCGAGGCCGCAAAGACCTCCTTCTACAAGGCCACCCGCAGCTCCGACGGTGCGATCCGCTACGAGGTTGTCGGGCCGGTGGTTGCCGTCGTCGTCGGTCTGATCGCTATCGCGATCATCCGTCGCGCTCGTGCCTGAGCCCACCGGGGCGGCCAGCGCGCAGGACTTGCCGATTCGGATGCTGCACGACCGGGTCCTACTGCGGCGCGAAGAGAATGGCGGTGAGCGGCACACCGGTGGCGGGCTCTTGATCCCCGCGACTGCCAGCCTCGGCAAGCGTCTGTCCTGGGCTGACGTCGTGGCGATCGGGCAGCACGTGCGTCAGGTGACGCTGGGTGATCGCGTGCTCTTCGACCCGACCGAAGAGGCCGAGGTCGAGCTCGACGGGCGCAGCTAGGTGCTCCTGCGCGAGCGAGACGTCCACGCGGTGGGCGCCGCCCGTTCCGAGGCCGGCGCGACCGGGTTATATCTCTGACCCGGTAGGCCACGGGGGCACGTGCAAAAACGGCCCGGAGGTAAGCAACGCTCGCTCAGGTGCCGTCGATTCGGTCCCGCGCGGTCTGGAACGCTGCCACACAGGCGCGTACGTCGTCTTCGCTGTGCGCCGCCGATAGCTGGACGCGGATGCGCGCCTGGCCGTGGGGCACGACCGGATAGCTGAACGCGATGACGTAGATCCCCTCCGCGAGCATCTCCTGAGCGATCTGCGTCGCTCGGCGCGCGCCGTCGTCACCCGGGAACATCACCGGGCGGATCGGGTGGTCGCCAGGCAGCATGTCGAAGCCGGCCTGGCGCATCAGCCGATCGAAGAGTTCGGTGTTGCGCTGCAGGGCCGCCCGCTGCTCTGCAGACTGGGTGGCCAGCTCGATGGCCCGCAGCGAGCCGGCCGCGACGCTCGGGGCGACTGCGTTGGAGAAGAGGTAGGGCCGCGAACGCTGGCGCAGGAGGTCGACGAGCTCTGCCGGCCCAGCGACATAACCCCCGGAGGCTCCGCCGAGCGCCTTGCCGAGCGTGCCGGTGACGAGCTGCACCCGATCGATCACGCCGAACCTCTCGGGTGTGCCGCGTCCGTGTTCACCGACGAAGCCGATCGCGTGCGAGTCGTCGACGAGGACGAGGGCGTCGTAGCGCTGCGCCAGGTCGCAGATCTCGTCCAGGGGCGCGTAGGAGCCGTCCATCGAGAACACCCCGTCAGTGACGATGACGATCCGCCGCGCCCCCTTGGCGGCCTCGAGTTGGGCGCTGAGGTCCGCCATGTCGGCGTTGCGGTAGCGGAACCGGCGTGCCTTGCACAGGCGGATCCCGTCGATGAGCGAGGCGTGGTTGAGCTCATCGGAGATGATCGCGTCGTCGGCCCCGAAGAGAACCTCGAAGACGCCGCCGTTGGCATCGAAACATGAGGAGTAGAGGATCGCGTCCTCGGCACCGACGAGCTCGGCGATCGCTCGCTCCAACTGCTTGTGCAGCTCCTGCGTGCCGCAGATGAAACGCACGCTGGCCATCCCGAAGCCCCACTGCTCAAGGGCCTTCCGGGCGGCATCAACGACGTCCGGATGATCGGCCAACCCAAGGTAGTTGTTGGCGCAGAAGTTGATCGCCTCGGTCATCGCGGTGCGAACGTGGGCCGCCTGCGGACTGAGCAGGATGCGCTCGTCCTTGTAGAGCCCGGCATTGCGGATCTCCTCCAGCTCTGCGGCCACCTGCTGCTCGATCGTCGGGCTCGTGGTTTCGCGCATCGCCCCTCCTTCAGCTCCAGTCCAGGATGACCTTGCCGCAGCGCCCGGATCGGGCCGCGGCGAAGGCTTCTGGCCAATCGTCGGCCACCACCCGGTGCGTGATCACCGAGGTCACGGCCTCGCGCAGGCGCTGCGAGCTCGCGAGCATGGCGCTCATCGCATACCAGGTGTCATACATCTCTCGGCCGTAGATTCCCTTGATCGTGAGCATGTGCGTGACGACCTTGCCCCAGTCGATGGAGTAAGTGTCGCTCGGCAGGCCGAGCATCGCGACGCGGCCGCCGTGGTTGAGGTTGTCGATCATCTCCCGCACCGCCAGCGCAGAGCCCGACATCTCCAGGCCGATGTCGAAGCCCTCGCGCATGCCGAGATCGCGCTGCGCCTCGCGGATGCGCTGTTTGGACACGTCGACGACGAAGTCCGCGCCAGCGGCCGCCGCCAGGTCGAGGCGGGCCCGCGACACCTCGGTCGCCACGACATACCGGGCCCCGGCGTGCCGCGCGATGGCGACGGCCATGATGCCGATCGGGCCGCACCCGGTGACCAGGACGTCTTCGCCCACCATGGGCCACTGCAGGGCGGTGTGCGTCGCGTTGCCGAGCGGGTCGAAGAGTGCGCCCAGGTCGGGGTCGAGGTCGTCCGGCTGGACCCAGGCGTTGTCGGCCGGGATAACGACGTAGTCGGCGAAGGCGCCGTGGCGGTTGACCCCGATGCCCTGGGTGTTGATGCAGACGTGGCGGCGGCCCGCACGGCAGTTGCGGCAGTGGCCGCAGACGACGTGACCCTCACCGGAGACACGGTGTCGGACCCGCACGCGGTCGGGGACATCCGCGCCCACCTGCACGACCTCGCCGTAAAATTCGTGGCCGAGGATGAGCGGCGGCTGGACGATCGAGGCGGCCCAGTCGTCCCACGCCTCGAGGTGCAGGTCCGTGCCGCACAGGCCGGCGCGTAGGACGCGAATCTTGACCTGATCCGGGCCGCACTCGGGCTCCGGAGCGTCGATGAGCTCCAATCCCGGACCAGGTCGCAGCTTGGCCAGTGCCCGCATGGCACTCTCCCCTCCCCAGCACTTGGTGGAATCCGCGATTTCGGTGGTCGGTGAGTGCCCGATGGGGCGAAGCCAACGAGCAGCAACGTACCGTCCAGGCGGTGGGGTTGTCGGTGGATCGGCCCAGATCGCGGCGGGTTGGGCGAAGTCGGCCTGGGTCCCTGTCGATCAATCTGCGCGTGCGATCTCGGGCGGTCCTCGGGGCGGGGCCACCGTCTACGCAGGCCCGTGGCCAGCCGATTTCGCCTCCAATTAGGGAGTGCTGTAATGTCTGCCCTCGTCGCGCCATTAGCTCAATTGGCAGAGCAAGTGACTCTTAATCACTGGGTTCGGGGTTCGAGTCCCTGATGGCGCACCATGCTTGCAGCGCGAAGGCCCTCCGAGACCGGGGGGCCTTCCGTCTGTGCTTACCTCGTCTCCGGGGCGTACCCACGAGCCGGCCGCGCAATCCGAAAACGACTGACAGGTCAGCGGCGGCCGTGGTCGGAGCGCACGAGCAGGAAGACGATGACCCCGAACACGAGGGCGCCCACCCCGCCCAGGGCCAGCATCGTGAAGGCGCCGTCGTTGCTCGGTGGTGCTGCGGGTGCGGCCGCGCCGGTGGCCGGTGCCGATGCGCCGGGCGCCACGCCGCCCGAGGTCCCAGCGGCCGAAGCCCCAGTACCTGGATTCCCGGTACCTGAAGTCGTGGCACCCGAACTCGTCGCGCCGGAGGG
The DNA here is from genome assembly GCA_030537915.1 of Micrococcales bacterium. Classification (GTDB taxonomy): domain Bacteria; phylum Actinomycetota; class Actinomycetes; order Actinomycetales; family Dermatophilaceae; genus Kineosphaera. Next base: position 602 of record JAUNUZ010000035.1, on the reverse strand, counting down.
CGGCGGGGTAGCCCCAGCGGTCGGAACCGGCCGGTACTCGAACGTGATTTCGCCGGCGATCGGGTGGGAGTCGGCGCTGACGACCCGGTAGCGCAGCACGGTCGTTCCCGCCGGTAGGCCCCGGGGCAGCGGCGCACTCACCGACGGTCCCCGCACGCTGACGTCGTCCAGCCGGGCAGTCACCCCCGCGGCGTCGGCGAGCACAAGTTGGGCCGCCAGGTTGATGTCGATGTCCTCGTTGAAGACGAGCTCGGCCGTCGGCGGCAGGTTCGTGACGACCGATCCGTCGGCCGGGTTGCTCGATCGCAGCGCGGCGTGCGCCTGGGCGGACTGCGCGGTCCCGATGCTCAGCCAGCCCAAACAGACGAGTACCGCCAGACAGAGGGTGATGATCGCGGCCCGGGGCAACCCGGAGAACGCCGGGATACCCCCATGCGTGAGGTAGGCAGTGGGGCAGGCAAAGGGGCGGCGTTGCGGACGATGGCGGGACATGGCACCCTTTCGCAGCTCGGGTGAGCAACCGGTGCCCGGAACTCTACGGGGCGCCCTGCGGCGCTGAGGCCGATGGCCCGTCCGCGCGGGTGGTACTCGCGCCTGGTGGC
>JAUNUZ010000034.1 GCA_030537915.1 Micrococcales bacterium | reverse complement strand
GGCGAGCAGGTGCGCCTGGTCACCGAGCAGCGGCACAATCGGCTCCCAGAGCACTTCGGCGCTCGTGCCGAGGGAGGCGCCGAGGATGAGCAGCGGCTTTGCCTCGCCGGGCTCGGACAGTTGCGTTGCGATGATCGTCGGTTGGGTCATGGCTCCTGCCGGGCGTGCGGATCGTGGATGAGTCGTGCTGGGTCAGTTCCTACGGTGGCGCCGAGGCGGCTGTGCTGTTTCGATTCAGGGGTGGGTCGGCGGCCCGTGCGCCCGTGCGCTCGTCGTGCCGGCGCAGGATGGCGGTGATGAGCTCCTGGGTTTCGCCGAGGTAGCCCGCGGGGTCGAGCTCGACGGGGTCCCTGCCGGTGATCGTGGCCCACTCCGACAGCACGGCAGGGAGCGAGAGGCCAAGGTTGCGGCGCAGGGCGGCCGGGTCGACGTGCAACCCGGCGGTCAACTCAGCCATCGTGGGGGCAATGCCGCCGACGAGCCGAAGCAGCTCGCGCAGGGCCGGCCATTCGGCATGCCAGGCGCCGTCGGGGCGTTCGTCGCCGGCCAGACCTGCGGCGGCGAAAATCGTCGACACGTGGCCCGGACCGCTGATCGCGGCGCTGCGGATCGTCACGCTGAGCACCGGATTGCGTTTGTGGGGCATGGCCGAAGAGCCTCCCCGACCGGGCGCGGCCGGTTCGGCGATCTCACCGATCTCGGTCCGTGAGCCCGTGATCACGTCGGTGGCCAGCGTGCCCGCGGCCGCGAGGACTCCGCCCAGAGCACCGGCCAACCGGGTCACCGGCAGGCGGGTGGTGTGCCAACCGGGGGCGTCGACCAGACCGAGTCGGTCCGCGAGCCCGGCCCGCAGTCGGCCCGCTGTCGTCGCGATTCCGGCTGCCCGCAGGTGGGCCGTCAGTGCGGCGCCCGTGCCGGCCGCGCCCGCCCACTGAATAGGAAGGGTGGCGCGCGCGGCCCGCAGGTCGGCGGTCGCCTGCGAGAGGCCTTCGAGCCAGTTGGCCGCCCGCAGACCGAATGTGCTGGGCAGCGCATGTTGTCCCAGGGTCCTTGCGACGCACAGCGTTTCGCGGTGTGTGCGAGCTAGGTCGGCGAGCGAGGCGCAGGTCGCGTGGAGCGCCGGAAGGGTTGCGTCGATGACGCGGCTCGCCATGAGCATGAGCGCGCTGTCGATGACGTCCTGACTCGTCGCGCCGATGTGGACGAGCGCGAGCTCAGCCGCGTCGTGGGTCTCGTCGGCGAACCGTTCGCGCAGCTGCACCAACAGGGGGATGAGGGCGTTCGCGCCCAGCGGGGTGCGGGCCGCGAGCTCGGCCAGATCGTAGGTTTGCGACGCCCAGGCGCCGACCACCTCCCCCTCGGCGTCCGTCGCCGGCGGAGTTGCTGGCGCAGCTGGGGGGCTGTGGCCCGCAGCGTTCGCCGAGTCATCCGCCGGCAGCGAAGCAGGGGTGTCGGTGGGGCTTGCGGAGAGGCCGGCCTCCCTGCACACCTGCACCCACGCGTGCTCCACGTCGAGCATCGCCTGGAGGAAGGCCGCGTCGTCAGCGAGCCGGGCTGCGGTGCTGCCCGCCCAGGCCGGTGAGAGCAGACCGAGGTCCCCGCGCGGAGCGGACCGCCCATCGCCGGTTCGACCGGTGCGGTCGGTTGCGGGCTTCACGAGCGTCACGTGCCCCAGTAGTCGAGGAAGACGGTCTCCCCCTCGCCCTGCAGCCGGACGTCGAAGCGAAGCGAACCGTTGGGCTCCCGCGTTGCGATGAGCGTGCGCCGCTCGTCCGCCGAGAGGGAGCACAGCAGCGGGTCGACGGCGTGCGCGTCGGTGTCCTCGGGCAGGTAGATCCGGGTGTGCAGCTTGTCGAGCAGTCCGCGCGCGAAGACGACGAGGCTGAAGAATCGCGCGTGCCGGTCCTGCACCACGCCCGGCTCCACGGTGGTGAACGAGAACTGCCCCACGTTGTCGACCGGCGCGCGGCCCCAGCCGGTGAATGTGTAGCCGTCCCGCAGGAACGACCCGCGCTCGCTGGGGATCGCACCGTCGCTGTCGGCCTGCCACAGCTCGAGGAGCGCGTCGGGGATCGGGTCGCTGTTGCCGTCGTAGACCGTGCCGTGCAGGCGGATCGAGTCCGCCCGCCCGAGCGGGACGAGTTGCTCGCCGCGCGCGAAGGGCAGGGCGTAGCCGAAGAACGGGCCGACGGTCTGGCCGGGTGTCGTGCTCCGGTCCGGAGTCGTCTCGGGGGTCATCAGGGCTCTCCTACGCTTTCGCCGGCGGCTGGGGTATCGGCTTCCATGAGGGTGCGCCGGCTGCCGGACAAGACGATGTCCCACCGGTAACCCGTGCACCACTCGTGCTGGGTCACGGTGTGGTCGTAGGTCGCGACGAGCCGGTCGCGGGCCCGCTGGTCGACGATCGAGGAGTAGATGGGGTCCAGGGCGAAGAGGGGATCGCCCGGGAAGTACATCTGCGTGATCATCCGCTGCGTGAAGTCCGTCCCGAACAGGGAGAAGTGGATGTGCGCGGGGCGCCACGCGTTGCGGTGGTTCTTCCACGGATAGGGCCCGGGGCGGATCGTCGTGAACTCATAGCGGCCCTGATCGTCGGTGAGGCAGCGACCGACTCCGGTGAAGTTCGCATCGATGGGCGCCGGATGCTGGTCACGCTTGTGGATATAGCGCCCCGTCGAGTTGGCCTGCCAGATCTCGACGAGCTGGTTGCGCACCGGGCGCAGATCGCCGTCGATGACCCGGCCGGTGACGATGATCCGCTCCCCGACGGGCTCGCCGCTGTGCTGGATCGTCAGGTCGGACTCCAGGCGGTGGACGTCGCGGTGGCCGAAGGCCGGCGACCAGAGCTCGATCGTCTCAGGGTCGACGTGCTTGGGATCCTTGGTGGGATGTCGCAGGACGCTGCTGCGGTAGGGCGGGAAGTCGATCCGGGGCCGCGTCTCGGGGGTGTTGCCGGCCTCCACGCCGCGTCGGTAGGCCGAGTGCAGCTCCTGAATCTGGGCGCTGATCTCATCCTGGGTGCTGGTCGCGGAGTCCGAGGACGTGATGACCCGGGTGTCGTCGAAGGTTTCTTCCACGGCGGGGGTCCTTCCGGAAGGGGCGGGGTGAGAGTTTCAGGCGCGACCGGCGTGTTGCGCCGCCAACCGGACCGGTGCATTCGGGGCGCCATAGCCGTCATACCCATCGATGCGCTGAACGACCTCGAGGAAGACCTCGCCGACGGTGGCGGTGTAGAAGTGCAGGAACTCGCCCCGGTCGTCGCGGTCGTAGAGCAGGTCGAGGTCGCGCAGGGTCCCCAGGAGGTCCGCGGGCAGGTCGAATCGGGCCGACAGGTCGTCGTAGTAGTTGTCGGAGACGCCCAGGAACTTCAGCCCGCGGGTGCGGGCGCGGCGGGCGAACGCGATCAGGTCGGGGCAGGAGAAGGCGATGTGCTGGACCTGGCCCAGACCCGAGCCGGCCCGACGGACCATCGGCGGTGCGACGTTGAGCGCGAGTCGGACCGCGCCGTCGTGGCTGCGCATCACCTGGCTGCGCACGAGCCCGAGCGGGCTGGCGACGTCCAGCGAGGGCTGCGGGTCGAGCGAGAGCACCGCGGAGAGGAAGAGCAGTCCCTCCTCCTGACGCTGCCAGGGCTGATCGAGGTTGACGTGGTCGACCCGGTGGCGCGAACCGGCCTCCGGTACGGACGTGTCCGCGGCGTCGGTTTGCCCCGCGGCCACCGGATCGCCGTCCTTGATCGCGAATTCGGCGATCCAGGCGTTGGAGGAGGAGCAGAAGAAGACCTCGGTGCCGTCGGGTGCCCGCACGGCCTGCAGGACCGCTTCGTCCGCCTGGCTGCGTCGGGCGACGACGGGGGCGCCGAGGGCTTGCGCGCGAGCGGCGGAGCGCTGCGGATCATCCACGATGAAGCCGATCGCGGCGACGGCGGGTCGCCCGCTGTCCGTGGGGGTTTCGTTGATGATGATGCGGGCCTCGTCGAGCTCCCACAGGCGTACGTCCTTGGTCCGGTGCGTGCCGGCATACGTGAATCCGAGGCAGCGCAGCAGCGTTTCGACCGGCTCTAGGTGCTCCCCGCGGATCTCGACGAAGTCGACGCCGGTCGGGTCCTCGACGCGGGGCAGGGTAGCGAGGTGCACGGGAGCGGGGTTCGCGCCGAGCAGCGCGGCAGTGCGGTCCTCGAGCCACCGCAGCGACCGCATCGCATCGAGCGCGGTCCGCTCGACATCTGTCTGCCGGAACGTGTCGTTGAAGACCTCGAGCGAGACCGGACCCAGGTAGTCGGCGCGCATCAGGTGGGCGAGGAAAGCCGGAAGGTCCCAGGCGCCTTGGCCGGGGAAGACGCGGTGGTGGCGGCTCCAGGACAGTACGTCCATCGAGAGCAGAGGGGCATCGGCGAGCTGGACGACGAAGATCTTGTCGCCGCGGATGTCCTCGATGCCGCGGGGGTCGCCGCCGCGGGACAGGATGTGGAAGCTGTCGATGCAGGTGCCGATCGCGGGGTGGTCGGCACGACGTACCAGGCGCCAGGCGTGCTCGTAGGTGCTGACGTAGCGGCCCCAGGCGAGCGCCTCGTAGGCGACCCGCACGCCGTGGTCGGCGGCGAGATCGCCGAGACGGCGCAGCTGCTCGACGACGAGGTCGTCGTCGTCGAGGGTCGCGGTGCCGACATTGCTGCACAGCAGCATCGTGTCGATGCCCAGGCGGCCCATCAGCTCGAACTTGGCGCGCGCCCGGCGCAGCCCATTCTCCAGGTCGGCCTGCGGGACCCCTTCGAAATCGCGGAAGGGCTGGTAGAGGTCCAGGCTCAGGCCGAGCTGCGCGGCGAGTTCGCGGATCTGCTCGGGTGACTGGGGGGCGGCGACGAGATCGGGCTCGAAGATCTCGACGCCGTCAAAGCCGGCGGCGGCCGCGGCGCGCAGCTTGGCTTCCAGGGTCCCCGACAGGCAGACGGTGGCGATCGACGTGCGCACGCTCAGAGCCCCCAAGCGCCGATAAGACCCGCCAGATGCGACTGATTCGACGTGCTCACGTGCGCCTCCTCGCGACCGGATTCGATGCGTGCGGCGGCGCGCCGGGCGGTCCCGCCGCGGTCTGCAGGTGCGGGCGGCGCTCCATCCCGGCGAGGCCGTTCCAGGCCAGGTTGACGACATGAGCGGCGACGTCGGCCTTGTCGTAGAGGCGCGAGTCCAACCACCACTGGCCGGTCAAGGCGATCATGCCGACGAGCATCTGGGCGTACATCGGGGCGGTGTCGGGGTCGAGGCGGCGGCGCCGGAACTCGTCCGCGAGCAGGTGTTCGACCTGGCTGGCGATGTCGGAGATGAGGCTCGCGAAGGAGCCGGTGGCCTGGCCGGTGGGGGAGTCGCGCACGAGGATACGAAAGCCGTCGGTGGACTCCTCGACATAACCCAAGAGGGCGAGGGCAGCCTGCTCGACGAGCTCTCGTGGGCCGGTGCCGGGCGTCGTCAGGGAGTGGGTGATCGCGTCGAGCAGCGTGCGGATCTCGCGGTCGACGACGACGGCGTAGAGCCCTTCCTTGCCCCCGAAGTGCTCGTAGACGACGGGCTTGGACACCCCGGCGCTGGCAGCGATCTCCTCGACGGTCGTGCCCTCGAAGCCCCTGGCTGCGAAGAGCGTGCGTCCGATGCGGATGAGTTGCTCGCGGCGTTCCTTGCCGGTCATTCTTGCGCTGACCCGCGTGCGTGCCATCCCGCCGCTGTCTCGGACCATCCGGCTACCTCCCTGTGCGTTTGCATGGCGGGCCGCGTCGGTTCCCCGGGTAGGAATCGAACCTACGTCGCTTGTCCTGATTCAAAGTCAGGCGGGCCCTACCAGCAGACCAACCGGGGATCGCGGCACGTCAGCCGCTGCCGCCAGGGTAGTCGAACGAGCCCCGGGCGCCGCACCCCCGGGGGGCGGGCGCGCGCGGGGTGGACTTGGCCCGCGGCCTGCGGGACTACCATGAGGTTGGCCCCCAAGGCACCTTGAGGGACCGCTTTTGCCGTCTCCACTCGTTCGCATGGGAGCGACGCACGTGACCGATCACCACCCGACCGCCGTCATCATTCTCGCAGCGGGGGAGGGGACGCGCATGAAGTCGGCGCGGCCCAAAGTCCTGCACGCCATCGGGGGCCGGTCTCTCCTAGGGCACGCAATCGTTGCCGCGCAGGGCTTGTCGCCCACCCACCTCGCGGTCGTGGTCCGCCACGAGCGCGAGCTCGTGACGCAGCACGTACACGACATCTGCCCCGAGGCCGTCGTCGCCGACCAGGACGACGTCAAGGGCACGGGACGCGCCGCGGAGTGCGGCCTGGACCGGCTCCCGGGGGACCTCACCGGCACCGTGCTCGTCACCTACGGCGATGTGCCACTGCTCGAGACAGCCTCCCTGGAGGCGATGGTCCGGGCCCACGAGGAATCGGGTGCCGCCGTCACCGTGATGACCTCCCACATCAGCGACCCCAGCGGCTACGGGCGGGTCCTGCGCGACAGCGCCGGTCAGGTGGTCGGGATCGTCGAGCAGAAGGACGCCGATGAGGCTCAGCGCGCGATCACCGAGATCAACTCGGGGATCTACGCGTTCGACGCCGCCCTGTTGCGCGACGCGCTGCGCCAGGTCCAGACGGACAACGCCCAGGGCGAGAAGTACCTCACTGACGTCGTCGCTGTCGCGCACGGCCAGGGCAAGCGCGTGGCTGCGCACGTCTTGGCGGACCTCTGGCAGACCGAGGGGGTCAACGACCGCGTGCAGCTGGCCAAGATGGGGGCGGAGCTCAACCGGCGCACCGTCGAGCGGCACATGCGAGCGGGTGTGACCGTCATCGACCCGGCAACGACGTGGATCGACACCTCCGTGAGCATCGGGCAGGACAGCACGATCCTGCCGAACACCCAGATCCTGGGCGCCACGACGATCGGAGCCGACGTGACAATCGGACCGGACACCACCCTGATCGATGTGGACATCCGCGACGGCGCGAGCGTCATCCGCACCCACGGCTCGCTGTCGGTCATCCGGGAGGGGGCGTCTGTCGGACCGTTCGCCTACCTGCGTCCGGGCTCGGACCTGGGCGCGAAGGGCAAGATCGGCACCTTCGTCGAGACGAAGAACTCGACGATCGGCGCGGGCGCGAAGGTGCCGCACCTGAGCTATGTCGGAGACGCGACGATCGGGGAGCGCTCCAATATCGGCGCGGCCTCGGTCTTCGTCAACTACGACGGCGTCACCAAGTCGCGCACGACGATCGGAAACGACTGTCGCCTCGGTAGCGACAACATGTACGTCGCGCCGGTCACCGTCGGCGACGGGGCCTACAGCGGGGCCGGCACGACGGTCCGCAAGGACGTTCCGGCCGGCGCGCTCGCCATGAGCGTGGCGCCCCAGCGCAATCTCCTGGGATGGGTCGAGGAACACCGGGCGGGCACGGCGGCCGCGCACGCGGCCCAGGCAGCTCGTCTGCGGGAGCAGGGCGAAAACTCATGACGGGCCTGACCCGCCCCACCGAGAAGAACCTCATGATTCTCTCGGGGCGGGCGCATCCCAGCCTCGCCCAGGAGATCACGCGCTGCCTCGACATCGAACTCGTGCCGACGACGGCGTACGAATTCGCCAACAGCGAGATCTACGTGCGCTTCGAGGAGTCCGTGCGCGGCAGCGACGTCTTCGTCGTCCAGAGCCACACGGCCCCGATCAACGAGTGGATCATGGAGCACCTGATCATGGTCGACGCGCTCAAGCGGGCGTCGGCCAAGCGGATCACCGTCGTGCTCCCCTTCTACGGATACGCACGCCAAGACAAGAAGCACCGCGGGCGGGAGCCGATCTCCGCGCGACTCATGGCCGACCTCTTCAAGGCTGCGGGCGCCGACCGGCTCATCTGCGTCGACCTGCACACCGCGCAGATCCAGGGCTTCTTCGACGGGCCCGTCGACCACCTCCAGGCGATGCCGATCCTGTCCGGCTACGTCCACGAGAACTACGGGGACGAACACCTCGCCGTCGTCTCGCCGGACGCGGGCCGGATCAAGGTCGCCGAGCAGTGGAGCAAGCGTCTGGACGGCGCGCCGCTCGCCTTCATCCACAAGACGCGGGACTCAAGTCGACCGAACCACAGCCACGCAAACCGCGTCGTCGGTGAGGTCGAGGGGCGCCTGTGCATCCTCGTGGACGACATGATCGATTCCGGTGGCACGATCTGCCAGGCGGCCGACGCCCTCATGGCGGCAGGCGCGGGCGGGGTCGTCATCGCGGCCACGCACGCGATCTTCTCCGACCCCGCCACGCAGCGCTTGCGGGACAGCGTGGCGCGCGAGGTCGTCGTCACCAACACACTGCCGATCCCGAGCGAGCGTCAGTTCGCCAAGCTCACGGTCCTCTCGATCGCGCCGCTCATCAGCCAGGCGATCCACGAGGTCTTCGACGACGGGTCGGTGACCAGCCTCTTCGACGCCGCCGAGTAGCGACCGGTTGTCGCTCGGGCAGTCCGAATCCTGCGCGGGCCGAAACGATTTCTTTCCCGCCCCGGCGGGCGCGTAACATGGCGGAGTTGCCTCGGCGAGGGCCGCGGCGCGAATCCCAGCACCGGGACGCGCGCGGCCGTGATCGACGCGGTGGCCCGGATGTCCCGCTAGGGCGAGCCAGGTCGACGCGCGCAGGTCGTGCTGCGTCCCGCGCCGAGGCCACTGCGACTCACCCCGACATCCCAAGGAGTCCCTGACATGTCAGACACGACCAAGCTCGTCGCGCAGACGCGCACCGAGTTCGGCAAGGGCGCCGCCCGCCGGATCCGCCGCGCACACCAGATTCCGGCCGTCCTCTACGGCCACGGCACCGACCCGATCCACCTAGCCCTGCCGGGCCACGCCACGATGATGGCTCTGAAGCTGGCCAACGCCGTCGTCGAGATCGACCTCGACGGCAAGGTGCGGCTGGCCCTGGTCAAGGACGTCCAGCGCGACCCGATCAAGCCGATCATCGAGCACGTCGACCTCATCGCCGTGCGCCGCGGCGAGAAGGTCATCGTCGACATCTCCGTGCACGTCGTCGGCGACGCCGCACCCGAGACCATCGTCAGCCTCGATGCCCAGACCGTGTCGGTCGTCGCCGAGGCCACCGCCATCCCCGAGAACGTCGAGGTCTCGGTCGAGGGCCTGCGGGCCGGCACCCAGATCCTCGCGTCGCACTTGAAGCTGCCGCGCGGCGTCGAGTTGGACGTCGACCCCGAGACGCTGGTCGTCAACGTCACCCAGGCCGAGTCGGCGGAGGCCGTCGAGGCCGAGCTGGCCGAGGCCGAGGCTGAGGCCGGCATCGAGCGCGAAGAGAGCGACGACGAGTCCTCCGGCGACGCCTCCGGGGAGTCCAGCGACACCGAGTGATCTGCCTTAGATCCTTATCGTGACCCGACTGCGCGCCCGGCGATCTTGCCGGGCGCGCAGCGCGTGGTGGGCGGAGCACAGTTGGTGACGAGGCAGTGTCGGCGGCACCCGTGACGAGGCCATATCCTCACCCCATGGATTCGTGGCTGGTCGTCGGGCTGGGCAATCCCGGTCCCAAGTACGCCGGCAACCGGCACAACATCGGCGCCATGGTCGTCGCGGAGTTGGCGTCTCGGACGGGGGTCCGGTTGTCCCGGCACAAGTCCCGCGCGAGCGCCGCGTCCGGACGTCTGGGTGTCCTACCCGGAGGTGCGCCCGGTCCGGCGGCCGTGCTGGCAGTCCCTTCGAGCTACATGAACGAATCCGGCGGCCCGGTGAGTAGCCTGCTGAAGTACTACTCAGTGCCCGTGGACCGCCTCATCGTCGTCCACGACGAACTCGACATCCCCTTCGGGCAGGTCCGTCTCAAGGCGAGCGGCGGTGAGGGCGGACACAACGGACTGCGCTCGATCAGCTCTTCGATCGGGACTCGGGAGTATGTGCGTATCCGGGCAGGAATCGGGCGCCCGCCGGGTCGGATGGACGCTGCCAATTTTGTCTTGCGCGATTTTTCGCCGACGGAGCGCAAGGAACTCCCCTTCTTCCTCGACGACGCGGCGGACGCAGTGGAAGCTGTTGTCTCCCAAGGTCTTACGGCGGCACAGCAACGCTTTCACACCCTTTGACGCCTGACTTGGACATGCGATGAATTCGCTTGTAGGACAGTCGAAATGGTCTTAGTTGATTGGCGGACCGTCCCGGCCGTGTGAGACAGTCAAATGAGTCGATGACGATGTGCAGGCCGGGTGCAACACCGGAATGTCGTGGATCTCGGGGGGGATCTCGGGGCTAAGGCCACTGCGGCGAATAGCAGCCGGTCGAGGCACATCGCAACGCTCGGCCGGCCTAGCCGCCACCCATCCCCGAAGCCACTGCCCGTCCTGGAGTGTGACCGTTGTCAGTCCATGAGCGCCACCAACGTGATGTCGCGAGCCGCCGCCACCGCGCCCGGCGAGCCACGCCCGTCGAGCGGCTGACCGTCCCGCGGGCCACCGACGAGCCCTTTGCGCCGAGCCTTGGAGCCACCGCCGTCGAGCGGCCGGCCCCGCGCGGCGGGTGGGCCCGCTCCTACCTGCAGCGAACCATCGCGCTGGACTTCCTCGTCGGCGTACTGGGGGTCGTCCTGGCGACGGTGCTGCGCTTCAGCGAAGACCTCACGCCCGGCTACAAGCTGCTGGGTCTGCTCATCCCCTTCGCCTGGGTAGGCGCCCTGGTCATGTCCAACGCCTACGAGCGGCGCTTCCTCGGCGTGTCCACCGAGGAGTATCGGGCGGTCGGCCGCGCTGTCGTCGGCCTCCTGGCCCTCATGGCGATCACCGCCTTCTTCGCGAACATCCTGCTGGCCCGGCTCTACGTCATCATGCTGCTCCCCATGCTCATGGTCGGTGGCCTGCTCGTCCGGCGCTCGATGCGGCGCTGGCTGCTGCGTCGCCGCGACGCAGGGCTGCTCATGCAGCGCACCGTCGTCATCGGCCGGGCCGACGCAGCGGGCGCGCTGTTGCGCAGCATCCTGTCCGACCCGCACCAGGGCCTGAAACCGGTGGCAGTGTGCGCCTCGGGGCTCGACGGGGACTGGGACGCGACCACGGCTCTGGAGGGCGTGCCGGTCATGGGTGGTCCGCGCGACGCGCTCGCCGCCGCCGATCTCTACGACGCGGAGGTCGTGGCAGTCGCCTCACACCCCGACCTGGCAGGTAAGTCGCTGCGACGGCTGGCGTGGGCGCTGGAGGAGCGCGGGGTCGAGCTCATCGTGTCCCCGGGACTGCTCGACATCGCGGGCCCTCGGCTCTCGATCCGCCCGTCGACGGATTTGTCGCTGCTGCACATCGAGCGCCCCTCGCACGCGCGGCGATCCACGATCCTCAAGGACCTCATGGACCGAACGCTCGCGGCTCTGCTGCTGCTGGCGCTTGCACCTCTGCTCATCGGGGGCGCCCTCGCCGTCAAGTTCACCGATCCCGGGCCGGTCTTCTTCCGGCAGCGTCGGGTCGGTGTAGGCGGTGAGATCTTCCACATCTTCAAGTTCCGCACGATGGTCATGGATGCCGAGAAGCGTCTGGCGGCGTTACCCAAGGAGAACGACGGCAACGGCGTCCTCTTCAAGATGCAGGATGACCCGCGGATCACCCGCGTTGGCAAGGTCCTGCGCCGATACTCAGTTGATGAGCTGCCCCAGCTCAT
>JAUNUZ010000508.1 GCA_030537915.1 Micrococcales bacterium | reverse complement strand
GCCTGGCAGCGCTCATTGAGTACCACACTGAAATCCCCGGACGCCCGTGATCCAGGGCTAACTGGTCGGGCGGATCGTGGCGACTCGCCCGCGGCCGCGAGTCATCCTGGCAGGTCACGCACTGTGCGCTGAGCCAGTCCCAGGATGAGGGAGGCCATCACGTCCGGTTCCTTGCGGACATGGGGCGCCACCGGGAGCGGTCGTGGTGTCCGAGATCATGTCGGCGCGCGAGCGAGTGCCCTCGTGCGCGAAGACAACCGCCTCCTGATCGGCCCAGCGCCGCCAGTGCGGCGCGAACGTCTCGCCGTCGCGCTCGAGCCCGCGCCGCATTCGTTCCTCGCGCTCGGCCTCGACCCACAGCAGCACCGCGTAGCGTGCGGCCGCCACCCGACTCCCGCAACCGACCCCCTCGACGACAAGCCAATCGGCTGCCGGCACCGGGTGCCACTCCGCATACTGGGCGCGGACCCAGTCGTAGCGACGGTAGGCGGCGTTGCTGCCCTGGGCGAGCGGGGTCAGCACCCACTCCGACAGTCGAGACGCGGCTGCGGCCAAGCCGTCCCACCCGGGGAAGAGATCGTCCATATGGACGACCTGCGCTTGGTGGCCGCGTGCGGCCAAACCCTCTTGTAGGCGTGCCGCGAGCATCGTCTTGCCCGAGCCCGACGGCCCGTCGACAGCGACGATCCGCGTGTGCCCGCAGCGTGGGCTGCGAGATGCGGCCAGGTCCAGGGCCTGCTCGACCAGGGTCATCCTGACACCCTTGCACGCGCGTGGTCGGCCGTCCCTGCTGCGCTTCGGCTTCGGCTTCGTAGACTGACGCGGTGAGCCTCGCAACGCGTGTCATTCCTTGCCTCGACGTCGACGCGGGTCGCGTCGTCAAGGGCATCAACTTCGAGAACCTGCGGGACGCCGGTGACCCGGTGGAGCTCGCGCACCGTTACGACGAGCAGGGCGCTGACGAGCTGACCTTCCTTGATGTCACCGCGAGCAGCGGTGACCGTGAGACGACCTACGAGATCGTGCGCGCGACCGCGCAGGAGATCTTCATCCCGCTGACGGTCGGAGGTGGGGTGCGCACCGTCGAGGACGTCGACAAGCTCCTGCGGGCGGGGGCCGACAAGGTCGGCGTCAACACCGCCGCCATCGCACGACCGCAGCTCATCGACGAGGTTGCCGATCGGTTTGGGGCGCAGGTCCTGGTCCTGTCCGCCGACGTGCGCCGCTGCCGCCCAGACGGGCAGCGGACGCCGAGCGGCTTCGAGGTGACGACCCACGGCGGCCGGACCGGCACCGGCATCGACGCGATCGCGTGGTGCGAGGAGTCGGCCTGGCGGGGGGCCGGCGAGATCCTGCTCAACTCGATGGACGCGGACGGTACCAAGGCGGGTTTCGACATCGAGCTCATCGGCCTCGTCCGGGCGCGGGTCGGCATCCCGATCATCGCCAGTGGGGGAGCGGGGGCGCCTGAGCACTTCCCCGCCGCCGTCCGGGCCGGCGCCGATGCCGTGCTGGCCGCGAGCGTCTTCCACTACGGCGAGCTGACGATCGCTCAGGTCAAGGACGCGATGCGGGCCGCCGGCGTGCCGGTGCGCTGAGCTGCTGCGCGCACCCCTGTCCGGGTCTGATGTGGGCGAACAGGTGCCAACCCGGAACTTGTCCCG
>JAUNUZ010000507.1 GCA_030537915.1 Micrococcales bacterium | reverse complement strand
GCGCAGGGGGCGAGACGGGGCCGGAGTCCGGCTCGTTCCTACCGGACAACCCACGCCCCCGCACCCAGCGTTGCACCGCCGCCGGCCACGGCGGCCCGGGGCGCAACTGCGCGGCCGACGGCCGCCCAGTCGAGCTCGCCTGCGCCCCAGATGCGGCGACCCCTACCGGATCGATGGTGAACCACGGCCACATGACGAAGGGCCGTTCGAACGCCCGCGGATGCGGCAAGAGCACAGGTCCGCTGTCCCGGCGCCAGGACGGACCTCTCCTCGCCGGCGCACCGAGCGGCGCGGCGCCTCGGGCCCCGGGCTCCGCTACTTCGATGAGATCCAGATCCAGGGTGCGAGCTCCCCACCGGGCGGCCCGGACCCGTTGGTGATCGTGCTCGATCTCGTGCAGGTGGCGCAGCAGGGTGCGCGGATGCAGATCGGTGCGCAGGAGGGCGACCGCATTGAGGTAGTCCGGCTGCGGGCTTGCTGAGTCCTCCTGTGTCGGCAGTGCGTCGGACTCGACGAGCTGGGACACCGCCAGCAGGTGCGTGGCGGGGAGTTCGGCCAGAGCCTGTACGGCTGAGCTCAGGGTCGCCAGGACCTGCTCGGTCCCGCCGAGGTTGCCCCCCAGCGCCACGGTGGCGAGCCGCTGCCGGCCGCGTCGCATCCGGACGGCGACATCGTCGAAGGTCACGAGCAGCGGCGCCCGCGGCTTGTGCAGCGTCACGGTCGCGGACTCGACCGCGTCGCGGCGCAGGCAGGCCGCGACGATACGGTCCGCGAGGTGCTCGATGAGGTCCACGCTCGTCGTCTCGATGACGGCGACGACCTCATCGGCCACCTCGGCGTAGCTCACCGTGTCGGCGAGATCGTCACTGTCGGCCGAGACAGAAAGGTCGACGTCGAGCTCGACGTCGACGACGAAAGGCTGCGCGGCCAGCTTCTCGGCGGGCAGAACCCCGTGGATCCCCTGCGCAGCGAGCCCGCGGATGAGGATCTGGTCGCGCGGATTCGACGCGGTCATCGGGCGCGACCGTCCCCGCCGGAGCCGACGAGACCCGCGAGCTCGCGCGCGCGCATGGCGCCGGCGACCCGCAGGGCGCTGCGGGAGGCGGGAACATCGTGGACGCGGACGCACCAGACGCCGGCCTGGGCGCAGACGAGGCTCACTGCGGCGCTGGCGCTGTCGCGGCGATCGGGCGGGGCGGGCACGCCAGCGTCGTCGGGTTCGAGAGTTCCGAGGAAGGCCTTGCGGGATGCGCCGATGAGCAGGCGGTGCCCCAGCGTCGCGAGGCTGTCCAGGTGGGCCAGCAACTCCCAGTTGTGCTCGGCGGTCTTGGCGAAGCCGAGGCCCGGATCCAGGATGATCCGCTCAGGCGCGACGCCGCTGCCGACGAGGGCGTCGACCCGGCCGGCGAGCTCCCGGCGGACGTCGGAGACGACGTCGGCGTAGACCGCACGGTTCTGCATGTCGATGCTGTGACCCCGCCAGTGCATAGCGACGTAATCGACGTCCGCCGCCGCGACGACGGCGGCCATGTCCGGGTCGGCGAGCCCCCCGGAGACGTCGTTGACGAGGCAGGCACCGGCCTCGATGGCAGCCTGCGCGACGGGCGCGCGCATGGTATCGATCGAGACGAGGAATCCGCGCGCGCGCAGTGCGCGGACGACGGGGATAGAGCG
>JAUNUZ010000506.1 GCA_030537915.1 Micrococcales bacterium | reverse complement strand
ACCCCGTCCTCGACCCGGGCGGCCGCTACCCTGACCTGGCCGAGCGCCTCGGCATCGCCCGCCGAGCGACAGATCGAGTACGAGCGACGCACGTCCTGCCCATCGATCGTGGCCCGAAGGGTGAGGTGCTGGCCGGGCGTGAACGCGAAGGCCTCCCGCAACCCTTCGGGGATCGTAAAGCTCACAGCGACGGCGTCATCGGTGAGCCGGTCGAGCCCGCTGACTCGCAGGCAGTGGAAGCGCGGCCGACGCCGCGTCGGGGTCTGAATCAATCCGCTCATCGGTGTCCTCGCGGGTCAGAGTGGCTTGAATTCGTCGAATGGCTCCCGACACGCGAGGCAGCGACGCAGCGCCTTGCACGGGGTGGAGCCGAAGCGGGAGATCTCCTCGGTGTCCGCGCTGCCGCACCGCGGGCACCTCACCCGCCGCACCGACAGCGTGAGCCCCTCGACCCGCCCCGTCTCGACCCGACCCGGCGGCGCGATCCCGAACTCCGCCAAGCGCTCTCGGCCCCGCTTCGTCATCCAGTCTGTCGTCCACGGCGGGGAGAGCCGCATCGAGACGCGCGGTTCGTAACCTTGCGCGCGGATCGCCGCGGCGACATCACCGGCGATGACCTCGGTCGCCGGGCATCCCGAATAGGTGGGGGTCAAGACGACGTCGACGCATCCTGCGACCTCGTCCACCTCGACGTCGCGGACGATGCCCAGGTCATCGAGCGACAGCACGGGGATTTCCGGATCGAGCACATCGCGCACAGCCTGCTCGACCTGCGTCGCGCCGGCCCGCGCGGCGGCCTTTGCGGCGTCTGTGGTCATGGCATTCACCACGTAGCGCCGGGGTGGGCGCGCGCGACGCACTGCATCTCGGCCAGGAGATAGCCCATCGGGCGGGAGTGCACCCCGGCGCGTCCACCTCGAGAGCGCCACCGCGAATGCGCGTCGATCGGCTCGAGGCCGGCCTCCGCGAGCACGAGGGCGACGTGCGCGGACGCGGGCTCATGCAGCGACGACGGCAAGACTGCGACCCCGGCGTCGGATGCCGCAATCGACACGTCATCGTCGTCGAAGAGCTCGGGGACGTATGGCGCGATGCGTCCTAGCGCCGCCTGCATCCGGGCTCTGGACTCAGGCGTCCCGTCGCCCAGGCGCAGCACCCACTGCCCCGCGTGGTCGCGGTGGTAGGCGACCTCCTTGACGGCCTTGCCCGCGACGCCGGCGAGCGTCTCATCCGCGCTCGCGAGCAGTGACCGGTACAGCTCGAGTTGGTAGCTGGAAAAGATGAGGAGCCGCGCCATCTCGTCGGCGAAGTCGCCGCACTCCTGCTCGACGAGGTGGACGTTGCGGAAGTCGCGCTCGCTCCGGAAGTACGCGAGGTCGTCCTCGCTGCGGCCGGTCCCGTCGAGTTGGCCCACCCGGGTCAGCAGGACCCGAGCCTGTCCGAGCAGGTCGAGGCTGACGTTGGCCAACGCCAGGTCCTCCTCGATCTGGGGGGCGTTGGAGATCCACTCCCCCAGCCGCTGGGCGTAGACGAGGGCATCGTCGGCGAGATGCGTGAGGTAGCGCGCGGTCAGCTCCGCACCGTTGAGTTCGGCGGGGGTCACGGCACGCCCGACAAGACGATCGGGGCTCGGAGTCGGCTGCCGACTCACAGGTATTCGACATCCGGCGGCACGTCG
>JAUNUZ010000033.1 GCA_030537915.1 Micrococcales bacterium | reverse complement strand
AAAGATCAAGTCCCCAGCATCCCAGTTGACGATCCTCTGCGCGGGCATCACCGGGACGATCGGTCGCTCGTTGTGCTCCCAGCTCCGCTGGTGAGCACTGTGCGCGTCGTCGATACCTCATCCCGGGTGTGGTGCGCCGGGGTTCGCCGGTAATTCACCGCGCCAGCTGCTGTACCGCTGCGCCGAACACCCGCGGCAGCCGGACTGCTAACGGGACTATCCGCGGCGCAAGGAACGGCTGCCGCCGGGCCCACAGCAGCGATGAGGTGATGATGCGATAGCGACGCGACGCGACGAGCCACCGCCGTTCGTAGGCAGCTGGGTCGTCGGCGACGATGCAGTCCACGAGCGCGCGCGCGCAGGCAAGGGCGACCGAGATTCCCTCGCCGGTCAGTGCGTCGACGTATCCGGCGGCGTCCCCGACCAGCAGCACCCGCCCGGCCACCCGGGCCGACGTCCGCTGCAGCAGGGGCCCGGCCCCCCGCACGGACGTGGCGCCCGCCTCGGGCAGCCGCTCGCGCAGGGCAGGGAAGCCTTTCAGCTGTTCAGCGAACGGCGCCTGTTCGCTGGACAGGACGGCGACGCCGACGAGCTCGGGCCCGACCGGCGTCACGTACGCCTCCGACCTGGCCCCCCAGTGCACCTCCACCAGATCACTCCACGGCCGCACGGCGAAGTGCTGGCGGGTGCCCCACCGCGGCCGCGCGGTCGAGGGGCCGGCCACGGACAGCTGGAGCTGACGGCGGATCGGAGAGTGCAACCCGTCTGCCACGGCGAGATAGCGCGCCCGGCGGCCGTCGACGCTGACCCCGTGCTCGTCGGGAGATACGTCCTCGGCGCGGCACGCAACCACCTGCACTCCGGCAACGTTTGCGGCAGACAGCATCGTGTTCTGAAGGGTCGTGCGGCGCACACCCCTGCCGGACCCGTGGCGGAAGGCGGCGTCGACGAAGCGACGGCCGTCGGTGTAGCGGATACCGCGGATCGCCCGCCCCTGCGGATGCACGCCCAGCTGCGCCAGATCATGCACAGCGGCGGGCATCAGCCCCTCACCGCAGGCCTTGTCGATGGGGCTGGGACGGGAATCGAGCACCACCGTGCGGAGCCCGGCCCGTGCCGCGTACAGGGCCGTGGCCAGCCCGGCCGGTCCGGCACCGGCCACGATGAGGTCGGCGTCAGTCACGGCGCAGCCGTGCCTGCGGGCGGAATCGGTGGTGGGGTCTCCGAAAGGGCCTGCGCCATCGCCGCATTCTCGGACGAGATCCGCACCAGCAGCAGCCCGGCGTTGAGCACTGTGAAAACGACCGCCGTGACCCACGCCGTGTGCACCAGCGGCAGTGCGATGCCCTCCAGCACGACAGCGACGTAGTTCGGATGCCGAAGCCAGCGGTAGGGCCCTGCCTCGACCAACGGCAGCCCCGGAATCACGACTATCCGGGTGTTCCAGCGCGGACCGAGCACCGTGATACACCACCACCGCAGGACTTGCGCCAGCACGACCACCGCCAGCATCGGCCAGCCCAGTGCCGGGACAAATGAACGGTGCGTGGCCTCGACCAGACAGGCGACCAGCAGCACGGTGTGCAGGACGACCATGAACGGATAGTGCCCCTGCCCGTATTCGCGGCCGGACCGGCTCCGCGCCCAGGCCAGGTTGCGCTTGGAGACGATCAGCTCGGCGAGTCGCTCTACGGCGACCGCCAGAATCAGCACGACGTAAGGCGTCATCAGCGGCTCACCACGTGCGGCTCACCACTCGAGCAGGACGAGCTCGGAGCAGAAACCCGGGCCCATGGCCATCATCATCCCCGGCGTCCCCGGTGTGAGGGTGCGCTTGTCCAGGGTGTCGCGCAGTACGTGCAGCACCGAAGATGAGGAGAGGTTGCCGATCTGGTCCAGTGAGCGCCAGGTGAGCTCCAACGGGTCACCCGCCAGGCCCAGCTCGGCCTCGATCGCCTCGATCACCTTGGGGCCGCCAGGATGGGACACCCAGGCGTCGACGTCCTCGACCTGCAGGGAGTTGGCAGCTAGGAACGAACGGATGTCGTGGCCGAGATACTGCTGCACGATCGAGGGCACCTGGGCGTCCAGCACGATCTTCAGCCCGCCTGAGCCGACGTCCCATCCCATGACCCGCTCACTGTCCGGGTAGAGGTGGCTTCGGGAATCGCGCACGCGTGGACCCGGCTCGCTCCGGTTCGCACCCACCGCCACCACCGCAGCCGCGCCGTCGCCGAACAAGCCGCTGGCCACCAGGTTCGCGACCGAATGGTCGTCTGGCTGCACCGTCAGTGAGCAGAGCTCGACGGAGACCAGCGCGCCGACTTCATCTGGATGACCGACCAGGTAATCGTGCAGACGGGCGATCCCCGCCACGCCGGCGACGCAGCCCAGCCCGAACAGGGGCACCCTCTTCACGTCGGGGCGCAGGCCGACGACCTGAGCGATGCGGGCCTCTATCGAGGGCACGGCGATCCCTGTGATGGTGGTGGAGATTACCACGTCGACCTCGTCCGGGCTGATGCCGACACGCGACAGCGCGCCGGTCAGCGCCGCGGCGCCCAGCTGGACCGCGTGGGCGATGAACAGGTCGTTGGACTCCTTGAAGTCCGCGAGCGCCGCATACTGTTCCACCGGTAGGACGAGATGTCGGCTGCTGACCCGGGCATTGTCGTGCAGCCGAGCCAGCAGCGCCTCGTTGCCGTCCAGTCCCAGGCACACCTTGTTGAAGGCCGCGGTCAGCTCCGCCTGCGTATAGCGGTGCGGCGGCAAGACCGCGTGGACTCCAGCCAAAGTGGTCACAAGCCCAACCCTAGGGTGACAAGCCCGATCCAGCACGATCTGCCGTAGCGGCCGACTTCGATGCGCTGGCCGCAGCTGTCCGGCTCCCCGGCCCTGAGCGCACCACGATCATCGGGGCCCAGCCGACCTAGCATCGCGTCATGCCCCCAAGCTCGTTGGCACGCGCGCTGGCCCTCTCCTGCCATCCAGTTCCCTCGGTGGCCGTCGCCGCACTGACTGCCGGGCTGGCCGGGCTGGCCGGCCTGTCACTCGGCCGCGCGGTCTTGGTGACGGCGGCGGTGTTTACCGGACAGCTGTCCATCGGCTGGTCTAACGACTACCTCGACGCGGAGCGGGATCGGGCCGTGCACCGGGTCGACAAGCCCGTCGCGTCCGGGGCGGTGGCTCCCTCCGTCGCCGGTGCTGCCGCTGGGGTCGCACTCGTCCTGACCGTCGCACTATCGGCATCACTCGGCTGGCCAGGTGGCGCAGCAGCTCTGGTCATTGTCGCGTCCGGCTTGCTTTACAACCTGGGGCTGAAGGCGAGGGTCCTGTCCTGGCTGCCGTACGCGATCGCCTTCGGGATGCTCCCGGCGGTCGCGACCCTCTCGGCTTGGCCGCCGCGGTGGCCGGCGGCCTGGGCATCAACGGCCGCCGCGTTGATCGGCGTGGCTGCGCACCTGGCCAATGTGCTCCCGGATCTGAGCGAGGACCTAGCCACTGGCGTCCGCGGGCTGCCGCACCGGCTCGGTGCCAGGGCCACCGCGCTCACCGGTGCGGCGATCCTTCTGACCGCTTCGGCGGTGATTCTTTTCGGTCCTGGCGGCCAACCGAGCCCATGGCGCTGGGTCGGCTTCGTCGCAGCGGTCCTGATTTCCGGCACAGCCGCCGCCACCGCCTACCGCGCCCCGTCGTCGCGCCGGTTCTTCCTGGCCACGATTCTGATCGCCCTGCTGGACCTGGCCTTCTTCGCGCTCAACGGCACCCGGCTATGAACCAGCTCCCTCCAGGCCCGCCGCCCGACTGATGAGACCCGATATCCAGTGGACCCTAAATACCCCTGGGGGTATACTGAATGGTGCGCCCGCGGCACGTAGGACTTGACGATGAGCATCGAGCATGCGCCCTGCTGTTGGGCCGTGAGAGGCAAGTGATTCAGCAAGTGCGTCATCGTCCCGGCGCATAGGGTTGTCGGCGCAGCATCTCGTGGCAGACGAGCCCGAAGGAGGCTGCAGTGAGCATGGAGACGGAGCCGACAAGGACCTCGTTCGGGGCGCTGCCGCCCTGGCGATCCGTGCTGGCAGTCGTGGCGCATCCGGACGACGAGTCCTTCGGTCTGGGCGCGGTCCTGGACGCCTTCACCCAGGCCGGGACGATCGCCACGGTCCTGTGCCTCACTCGCGGAGAAGCCTCGACGATCCATGGCGTGAGCGGAGATCTCGCGCAGCTCAGGGAGCACGAACTGCGAGATGCGGCGAACTCGCTGGGGGTGGCGACCACTGTGCTGCGTGATCATCCGGACGGCGCCCTCGATACCGTTGACCGGGCGCGACTCATCGAGGACGTCGCCTCGGTCGCACGCCGCCACCGCGCCCAGGGTCTGCTCGTCTTCGACCCCTCCGGGATATCGGCACACCGCGACCACATCGCCGCGACCATCGCCGCGCTGGAAGCCGCCGACACCCTCGAACTGCCGGTCCTTGGCTGGACCATCCCGCACGAGGTCGCCGCGCAGCTCAATGAGGAGTACGGGGCCGCGTTCGTCGGCCACCTCGACGCCGACATCGACCTCGACTTGGCGGTGCAGCGGGATCGACAGCGCATCGCCAGCCTCGCCCACGTCAGCCAAGCTATTCCGACCAGTGTCCTGTGGCGACGTCTGGAGCTGCTCGGCGAGCACGAGTACTTGCGGTGGCTGCGCCGCGCGGACCGCTTGCCCGCAGGGGTGCACAGCGGGCCGGTGGGCCGATCGCCGCGACAACTGCCATCATTGGGGCGACCCGCCACCCGCCTCGGAGGAGTTCCCAAACCATGTCCACCATCGGCAAGCGGCACCACGTCGTCGTCGTCGGATCAGGCTTCGGCGGCCTCTTCGGCACCCAGGCTCTGAACTCTGACGAGGTCAAGGTGACCCTCGTTGCGAAGACGGCCCACCACCTGTTCCAGCCGCTGCTCTACCAGGTGGCCACCGGCATCCTCTCCGAGGGCGCGATCGCCCCGCCGACGCGCGAGATCCTGCGTCGGCAGCGCAACGCCCGAGTCATCCAGGGCCTCGTCACCGATGTCGACCTCGAGGCGGCGACCGTCACTTCGCGCTTCCACCAGAAGCAGACCGTGGTCCACTATGACTCGCTCATCATCGCCGCCGGCGCCGGCCAGTCCTACTTCGGCAACGACCAGTTCTCGACCTACGCGCCGGGCATGAAGTCGATCGACGATGCGCTCGAGCTGCGCTCGCGGATCTTCGGCGCCTTCGAGCTGGCCGAGACCGAGGATGACCCGGATGCGCGCCAGCGCCTCCTCACCTTCGTGGTCGTGGGTGCCGGGCCCACGGGTGTGGAGATGGCCGGCCAGATCCGCGAGCTGGCCAACACGACCCTGGCCCGGGAGTTTCGCCGCATCGACTCCCGTGACGCCCGCGTCGTCCTCCTCGACGGCGCCCCAACGGTGCTCGCGACCTTCGGCGACCGGCTCGGTGGCAAAGCGAAGGCCTCGCTGGAGAAGATGGGGGTCGAAGTCATCCTCAACGCGCTCGTGATCGACGTCGACCACGCCGGAATCGTTGTCAAGGAGAAGGACGGCAGCACCCGACGCATCGAGTCCGCGTGCAAAGTGTGGGCCGCCGGTGTGCAGGGCAACGAATTGGGTCGTGCCGTCGCAGAGGCCAGCGGCGCCGAGGTCGACCGATCCGGGCGCGTCCGCGTGCAGCCGGACCTCTCGCTGCCGGGACACCCGGAGGTCTTCGTCGTGGGTGACCTCGCGCTCGTCGAGGGCGTGCCGGGCATGGCGCAGGGCGCCATCCAGGGCGGTCAGCACGCCGCGGAGACGATCCTTGCCAAGCTGCGCGGCCAGGCTGCCCCGGGCCCCTTCTCTTATGTGGACAAGGGCAGCATGGCGACGATCTCGAAGTTCAACGCGATCGCCAGCGTCGGCCGGCTGCGCTTCACCGGGTTCATCGCGTGGCTGCTGTGGCTGGTTGTCCACCTGCTCGCCATGGTGGGCTTCAA
Source organism: Micrococcales bacterium (assembly GCA_030537915.1). Lineage (GTDB taxonomy): Bacteria > Actinomycetota > Actinomycetes > Actinomycetales > Dermatophilaceae > Kineosphaera. The sequence goes on along the minus strand of JAUNUZ010000033.1, from coordinate 5,788 downwards.
GGGTCGCATCACGACCCTCTTGCACTGGCTCATCACGTTCTTCGGCAACGGTCGGGGCGAGCGCGTCACGACGAACCAGCAGCTTGTCGGGCGACTCGCGATGGAGCGCCTCGGTCAGGGTGTCTCCGGGACGCTCATGCGCGGTGACGAGCTGGGCGAGGACGAGCGCGAGCCGCGCAGGTCCAGCTGATCCCCTCGCTACGGCGCGGCGCGAACGCGCGCACGGTCATCTCCTAGGGTATGGGGATGCCCCTCGCCTACGACATCGCCGACCTCACGCTGAGCAACGGCTTGCGCGTCGTGGTCAACGAGGACCACAGCGTCCCCGCGGTCGCCGTGAACCTCTGGGTCGACGTCGGTTCGCGTCACGAGGCGCCGGGGCGCACCGGTTTCGCGCACCTCTTCGAGCACCTCATGTTCCAAGGCTCGGCGAACGTCGCGAGCGGCGAGCACTTCGCCGTGCTGATGAGTCACGGGGCGCGGCTCAACGCGACGACGTGGTTCGACCGTACGAACTACTTCGAGACCGTCCCCAAGGGCGCCTACGAGCTGGCCCTGTGGATGGAGGCGGATCGGCATGGCAATCTCCTGGCCGCACTGACGCAGGAGAATCTGGACAACCAGCGCGATGTCGTCAAGGAGGAGAAGCGACAGCGCTACGACAACGTTCCTTACGGCCAGGCCCTTCCCCAGCTCTACGCCGCAGTCTTCCCTCCCGGCCACCCCTACCACCACCCGACGATCGGCTCGATGGCCGACCTGGACGCGGCCTCGCTCCAGGACGTCCACGAGTTCTACTCGACGTACTACCGCCCGGGTAACACCGTGCTCACGCTGGCGGGCGACCTGACGCCCCGGGAGGGATTCACAGCCGCAGACAAGTATTTCGGTCAGATCCCGGATGCGCCGGTGCCGCACCCGCCGCCGTCGGCCCCGCTGCAGCCGATGGCGAGTCCGGGTCACGTCCAACTCGACGACGACGTGCCGACGCCGCGCATCTACCTGGCCTTTCGACTACCCGTCGACAACACCGTCGACTTCTTCGCGGTGTCGGCCGCCATGGACGCGCTGGCCGGCCTGACCATCGCGCGGCTGGAGCGCAAGCTGGTTCGCGAGCTCGAGGTGTGCAACGACGTGTCCGCCGCCTCGATGGGCCTCATCGACAACGTCTCGCTCGGCTTCTTCGTTGCTGAGGCGGCGCCAGGGGCGTCCCTGGCGCGCATCGAGGAGTTGGTGTGTCAGGAGTTGACCCGCTTCGGTCGGCAGGGTCCCACGGCTGTCGAGATGGAGGCCGTCGTGGCCCAGAACGAACGTGCCTGGCTCTCGTCGCTGGCCGCGCTCGACGAGCGGGCCGACCATATCGGGCACTCGACGCTGCTGCACGACGATCCCCGGGCCATCAACACGCTGCTGGATCGCATCGGCGCGGTCACGGCTGACCAGGTGGGGGAGGCCGCAGCGCGCTGGCTCGATCCGCAGGGTCGGGCCGTGCTCTCCTACCCTGGAGCAGGGGCAGCGTCATGAAGTCCCCCAAGCGTCCCTCGGTCCGCCCGCCGCGGTCCTGGAGCTTCCCGACGCCGCGGGTGGGCAGCCTGGACAACGGTCTGCGCACCCTGGCCTACGACCTGCCCGGACAGCACGTCGTCTCGGTCCGGCTCGCGGTGCCGCTGCCGCTGTCGTGCGAGCCCCGCGAGCTCGAGGGCATCGGCACGATCATGGCGCGCACTCTGGACGAGGGGACCAGCTCGCTATCTGCGCAAGAGATGGCTGAGCTCCTGGAGAGACGGGGGGTCGCCCTCGGCGCCGGTGTCGGGGAGCGCGGGCTCGTCGTCGAGCTCGACGTGCCCCGGCGACGCTTCGGCGACGCGCTGGAGCTCCTGCGCCTAGCCCTCGCCGAGCCAGCCTTCGGAGAGGCAGAGGTACGCCGGCACGTGCGCGCGCGCCTGGCCGACATCGATCAGGACTACGCGTCACCGGGGCAGCGCGCCGCCATCGAATTCATCTCTACGTACTACCCGGTCGCCTCACGACTGTCCCGCCCTACTGGCGGTGGTCCCGACACGGTCGCTGCCATCACCCCGGCGGACCTGCACGCTTACCACCGCCGACACGTCGGCCCCGGCGGTTCGACGCTCGTTGTCGGCGGCGATCTCACGGAACTCGACATCGACGCCGAGCTCGAGCGCGGGCTCGGATCCTGGCGCGACTGCGCCGATCGCGACATCGTCGGCGCTGTGGCCACCGAAAGCCGAGCCAAGGGCTCGCCGGGCATCGTCATCGTGGATCGTCCGGGCGCGGTGCAGAGCGAGCTCTACATCGGCGGCCCGGGGCCCTGGCGAGAGGTGCCCGGTGGCTGGGCACCTTTTCCGGTCCTGGCGTTTCTCGTCGGTGGTGCCCCGCAGGCCCGGCTCGATGCCGTCCTGCGCGAGGAGAAGGGCTACACCTACGGGATGCGCTGCAGCTTCCGCCCCCGCGTCGGCTCCGGACTGTTCGTGACGAGCGGTTCGGTGCGTGCCGATATTACGGTCGAGGCGCTCGGGGACGCCCTGCACATCCTGGCTGCCGCCCGTGACGGGTTCTCCCCGGCGGAGACGCGGTCGGGCATCGACTTCCTCTCGCAGACCGCTCCGGGTCGCTATGCGACCGCGGACGCGGTCGCGGACGAGGCGGTGTCCCGCGCGCTGGAGGGCTTGGGGACCGAGCACACGAGCCGCACGCTGCGCGATATGCGGGAGCTGACCCCGAAGGCGCTGCGGCGGGCCTACCGTGCCTACGTCGAGCCCGGTTTCGAGCAGTGGACCGTCGTGGTGGTCGGGCAGGCCGACACGCTGCGCAAGCCGCTGACCAAGCTCGCTCGCAAGCGCGGAATGGGGCCGGTGCGCATCGTCGCGGCAAAGCAGGGGACCGAATCGAGCTGACGTCAGCTCGATGTCGAGCGGAGCCGGTCGAGCACGCCCGCATGCAGCAGCCCGTTGGTGGCCAGCGCGTTTCCGCCCCACGGGCCGGGCTGGCCTTCCAGCGAGGTGAACGTGCCGCCGGCCTCGGTGACGATCGGCACAAGCGCGGCCATGTCGTAGACGGCGAGTTCGGGCTCGGCGGCAATGTCGACGCCGCCCTCGGCCAGGAGCATGTAGGACCAGAAGTCGCCGTAGGCGCGAGTCCGCCAGCAGTCCTGCGTCAGGCCCACGAACTGGTCGAACCGCTGCGCCTGCTGCCATCCGGACAGGCTCGAGTAGGACAGCGAGGCGTCCTCGATCTTGGAGACGCCGGAGACCTTGAGGCGGGTCGCGCTCGACAGGCTCCGGCCGGTCCACGCCCCCGTGCCGAGTGCCGCCCACCAGCGGCGACCCAGGGCCGGGGCGGCGATGAGGCCCAGCGCGGGCTCGTTGTTGTCGTAGAGGGCGATGAGGGTTGCCCATACGGGCACCCCGCGGACGAAGTTCTTGGTCCCGTCGATCGGGTCGATGATCCACTTGCGGGATCCGCCGCCGGTCTCCCCACCCTCTTCGCCGAGCACCGCATCGCGCGAGCGAGCCCGCTTGAGCTGGCTGCGGATGAGGTCTTCCCCGTCGGTGTCCGCGTCGGTGACCGGGGTCAGGTCCGGCTTGGAGCTGACCCGCAGGTCGGCCGCGCGAAAGCGCGTCATGGTGATCCGCTCAACCGAGTCCGCCAGGACATGGGCCAGGCGCATGTCATCGTTGTAGTCCGGCACGATCGCTAACCTATCGCCCGCAGCCGACACCGCCGCGCAGGCGCAGGCGCTGGCAGCTAGGCGGCTGTCGGCAGGTGCGCTCGCTACGAGCCCCCGTTCTTGGCGCGCTTGGCCTTGCCGGCGCCGTGGGCAGGTGTCTCGGCTCCGGCCCGCATGACCTCGGCGGCGTGGTCCGGCACTTCGAGCTGCAGGGCCCGGTCGGTGCGCCGATAGCCGGTGGAGGGCGGCCGGTCGGGCAGCACGAGCTCGGGCAGTTCCACGTGCTGGTAGGGGATCGAGGAGAGCAGGTGCGAGATCATGTTGACCCGCGCGCCCCGCTTGTCGTTGCTCTCGACGACATTCCACCGCGCCTCGGCGATGTCGGTGTGGACGAACATGTCATCCTTGGCGCGGCTGTAGTCCTCCCAGCGGGTCAGCGATTCCAGGTCGGTGGGCGACAGCTTCCATCGGCGCATCGGGTCGGTGAGGCGGGAGCTGAAGCGACGCTCCTGCTCGTCATCGCTGACGGAGAACCAGTACTTGCGCAGGATGATGCCGTCCTCGATGAGCATCCGCTCGAAGATCGGGCATTGCCGCAGGAAGCGGCGGTGCTCAGCCGTCGTGCAGTAGCCCATGACGCGCTCGACACCGGCGCGGTTGTACCAGGACCGGTCGAAGAGCCGGATCTCACCGGCCGCGGGCAGTTGCTCGACGTAGCGCTGGAAGTACCACTGGGTCTGCTGGCGATCGGAGGGCGCCGGCAGGGCGACGATCTGTGCGGTGCGCGGGTTGAGGTACTCCGTGATGCGCTTGATCGAACCGCCCTTGCCGGCGGCGTCGCGGCCCTCGAAGACGATGACGAGGCGCTTGCCCTCCGCCTTGATCCACTCCTGCAGCTCGACGAGCTCCTGCTGGAGGCGCAGCAACTCGGCCTCGTAGAGGTCCTTGTTCATCCGTTTGGGGCGGTGCTTCTTTGCATGGTCGTGGGTCACGCTCATGGCGGTCGGTGCCGCTGCCGCCGGCGACCTCGTCGAGACCGGTGTCTTCGATGACGGGGCAGCGGGGCTCTTGGCAGCGTGGTTCTTCTGCGACGTCTTCGATGGCATGCTGCCCATCCTCCCATCGCGGCGGGCGCCGTGGGGAGGCACCGGACCGGAGCCCGTTACGGCCCGAGGTCGTCGCCTGCGGTCGCTCAGGCCCTGGTACGGGCGCGCAGCAGCCGGCGCAGCGACTCCAGGCGAGCTGGCCCTCCCGGCCCGGCCCGTCCGTGCGCGACCCACTCGTCCAGCCCGCACTCTGGCTCGTCATGGGTGCAGCCGCGCGGGCACCCCGCGATGCCCGGTTCAAGGTCCGAGAAGTGCGTGACGATGGTCTCGGGGCGCACGTGGGCCAGCCCGAAGGAGCGCACACCCGGGGTGTCGACGATCCAGCCGGAGTCCTCGGGCAGCTCCAGGGCGATTGCCGAGCTCGAGGTGTGCCTGCCGCGGCCCGTGACGTCGTTGACATGTCCCGTCGCCCGCGCGGCTCCCGGCACGAGCGCGTTGACCAAGGTGGACTTGCCGACCCCGGAGTGGCCGACGAAGACCGTCGTGCGCCCCAGAATCGCCTCGGCGAGGGCGGGCACCCCGCGAAGGAGCTCCACGCCGTGGGGGGTCGCCGGTGTAGGGGAGGACTCTGCCTGCGCGGCTGCGTCGCCGCTGTCCTCCAGCGAGGTGACGACGATGCGAACCCCCTTGAGGTCGCCATAGGCGCTGATCAGCGGCGCCGGGTCGGCGAGGTCGGCTTTGGTGAGGACGAGCAGCGTCTCCAGATAGGCGTCGTAGGCGGCGACGAGGCAACGGTCGATCATGCGGGGCCGCGGTTCGGGGTCGGCCAGCGCGGTGACGATGGCCAACTGGTCGGCGTTCGCGACGATGACCCGCTCGACCGGGTCGGTGTCGTCCGCAGTGCGGCGCAGCACCGACCGACGCGGCTCGACCCGCACGATGCGGGCCAGCGCGTCGGGCCCACCGCAGACGTCACCGACGACCGCGACCGAATCCCCGACGACGACCGCCTTGCGGCCCAGCTCGCGAGCGCGCATGGCGATGACGTGTC
>JAUNUZ010000032.1:2848-11812 GCA_030537915.1 Micrococcales bacterium | reverse complement strand
GGTTGCGTCGTCGGGCTCGCTCGCGCAGCAGGTCCGCGCCGACGGCGATGATGATGAAGATGCCCACGAAGAGGTCGGACAGCTGAGAGGGCCAGCCGAGTTGGGTCACGCCTGAGGTCACGGTCTGCACGAGCAGGGCCCCGAGCACGGTCCCGAGCACCGATCCGCGCCCGCCCATGATCGAGGTCCCGCCGATGACGACGGCGGCGATGACGGCGAGTTCCTTGCCGTTGCCGACGGATTGGTCCAGGGACGAGGTTCCCTGGGCAATGAGGAAGCAGGCGGCGAGCCCGACGAGTAGACCGGTGACGACATACGCCATGAGGATGCGGCCGCGCACGTCGATGCCGGCGAGCCGCGCCGCCTGGGCGTCTCCGCCGATCGCGTAGAAGTGGCGGCCGCCCGCGGTGTGCCGCAGGTACCACCATGCCGCCGTCGCGATGAGCAGCGTGAGGACGAAGGCATGCGGTACCCCGAGCGTGCGCCCGGCGACCCCACGCCCGAAGAGTTGCAGCGTCGAGGGGATGCCGTTGACCGTGCGCGAGCCGAAGATCTGAAGCCCCACGAAGAGGAAGACGTTCATCGTGCCGAACGTGATGATGATCGCGTGGACCCGGCCGTAGGCGATGAGCAGGCCGTTGGCCAGGCCGAGCAGTCCGCCCACGACGACCGAGCCCAGCAGCGCCAGCGGCAGCGCGAGCTCCAGCCCGACGAGCGCCTTAGCCGTCACGACGGCGCAGACCATCATCATTCCCCCGACCGAGACGTCGATGCCCCCGGTGATGATGACGATCGTCATCCCGATGCCGGCGAGCGCGATCGGCGCGGTGGCGACGAGCAGCGGCTGAATCGAACCGGCGGTCGCGAACGCCGGGGTCGTGAAGGCCAGCAGCAGCCACACGGCGGCGATGACGCCGACGAGGACGAATTCCTGCCCCGAAACCGGGGGAGGCAGAATGCGAGGCCGGTGTGCCGCCTTCAGTGCGCGGGGGCCGGCGGATCCGGTGGCCGGCTGCGAGGATCCAGTGCCGATCGTCGTCGCGCTCATGACGGGTCCCCACTACTCATCGAAGGTGCGCCGCTCTCCTCATGGCCTGCGGCTGCTGCGAGAACATCGACCTGGGTCGCGTCGGGGCCGAACTCGACGGTCGTCGTCCCACCCCGCACGACGATGAGCCGGTCCGCGACCCGCAAGGCCTCCGGCAGGTCGGAGGTCACGACGAGTACTGCGGTCCCGTCGGCGGCCAGCTCGGCGATGATCTTGTGGATCTCCTCCTTGGCGCCGATGTCGACACCCTGGGTCGGCTCGGTCAGGACCAGCACCTTGGGACGGGCGACGAGTTGCCGCGCCAGCACGACCTTCTGGGCGTTGCCACCGGACATCGCGCCGATGAACTGCCTCTCGTTCGGCGTCTTCACCGACAGCCGCTTGATGAGATCGCGGGCAACCGCGCGTTCGGCGGCACGATCGACCCAGATACGGCCCTTGGAGAGCAGGTCCAGGTGGCCGGCGGAGATGTTGAACGCGATCGATTGAAAGGAGAACATGCCCTCCTTCTTGCGATTGGCCGGGAGAAGGGCGATGCCGAGGCGCTTGGCGTGCCCGGGGCTCTTGGGTCGCACCTGTCGTCCGTCGAGCGTGATGCTTCCCGAGGTGGCCTGGTGGATGCCGTAGACGCAGGCGGCGATCTCGGAGACACCCGAGCCGACGAGCCCGTAGAGGCCGGTGACCTCCCCGGGCCGGACGGTCACGTCGACGTCGTGGAAGGATCCGAGCAGACCCAGGCCGGCCAGCTCGAGCGCCGGCGTGTCCTGCGTGGGGGCGCGGACGGCCCGCTCCTGCGTGAGAATCCCGCCGACCATGAGCTCGGCGACCTTGCGGACGCTGAGGTCCTGGATCGGGTACGTGCCGATCGTCGCGCCGTCGCGCATGACCGTGACTTCGTCGGCGATCCGAAAGAGTTCATCCAGGCGATGGCTGATGTAGATGACGCTCACCCCGGAGTCGACCAGGCGGCGCACGACGCTGAAGAGCACGTCGATCTCGGCGTCGGTGAGGATCGCGGACGGCTCGTCGAGGATGAGGATGCGGGCGTGCCCGATGAGCGCCTTGGCGATCGAGACCTGCTGCTGCGTCGCGATCGGCAGGTCGGCCACGGTCGCGGTGGCGACCCGCGCGGGCAGGCCGAGGAGATCCAGCACGTCGACGACCTGCGCGTTTTGGGCCGCCCAGTCCACCTGGACGCCGCGCCGCAGCTCGCGGCCGATGAAGATGTTCTCCGAGACGGTCAGTTCGGCGAAGAGCTGCGGCTCCTGGTAGACGGTGGCGATGCCCAATGTCAGGGCATCGCTCGCCCCGCGGATCGACGCGGGGGTTGCGTCGACCTCGACCTTGCCGGTGTCCGCGGACTCGACGCCGGCGAGGATCTTGATCATCGTCGACTTGCCGGCGCCGTTCTCACCCACGAGGGCGTGCACCGTCCCCGGCCGCACCGTGAGGTCCGCGTGCCGGATCGCACGCACCGCGCCGAAACGCTTGGAGATCCCGGTCATCCGCAGCCGCGGCGGGACCTGGGCGGCTGGCTCGGGGCGGGAGGTCGTATCCGTCTGTGTACTCACGTCTGGTCTCCGCGGATCGTGGGGGAGAGCGGGTGGGATGGGACCAGCCGGTGAACGCCGGGCTCAGTAGTTGTAGTTGTCCACGTTGGCCTTGGTGATCTCCAGGGCCGGGCCGAGGAGCAGCATCTTGGTCGCTGCGTCGAACTTGACGTCGGGCAGCTTGTCGTTGACCTTGTTGTCCGCGGCCAGCGGCTTGTTCTCGGCGAGTTGCGCGCCGGCCCACGCGGTGAGGTACCCGAGGTTCTCGACGTCCCACAGGATCGACGCGGTCGACGAACCGTCGGTGAGATATGGCTTCATCGCCTGCGGGGTCCCGAGGCCGACGGTGAAGACCTTGCCGATCTTGCCCGCGTCCTTGACCGCCTGCGCGACACCCGGAGCCGAGCTGGTGCACTCGCCGACGAGGCCGGTGAGATCGGGGTGGGCGTTCATGAGGTCGGTAGCCATCTGGGTGGCCTTGGCCTGGTCCTCGCCCGCGTAGACGACGTCGACAATCTTGGCGTCCGGGTACTTCTTCGCCGTGTAGTCCCTCTGGACCTTGATCCAGGAGTTGAGGTTCTCTGCGGTCTGGCCACACGACACGATCGCGTAGTTGCCCTTGCCGCCCATCGCCTTGAGCAGGGAGTCGGTGAGCGCCTCCCCGATGCCTTCCGACGTCGCCTGATTGACGAAGACCTCACGCACCGAGCTCGGCGCGTCGGTGTCGGAGGTGGCGACCGCGATCCCGGCGTCTTTGGCCTGCTTGAGCAGCGGCGCCATCGAATCGGGGTCGTTGGGGGCCACGATGATGGCGTTGACCTGCTGCTGGATGAAGGAGCGGACGATGTCGGCCTGCGCCGCCGCGTCGGCCTGCGTCGGACCCTGGTAGAGCCACTCGATGTTGCCGAGTTCCTGCGCGGCCTTCTTGCCACCGGCATTCATTGCCTCGAAGTAAGGGATGCCTTGCAGCTTGGGCACGAAGGCGACCTTCACCTTGCCACCTGGCCCCCCGCTCGTCGCGGCAGCTGGGGCGCTGGCCGCGGGAGCATCACCCGTGGCCGGGGCGTCGCTCTTCTTGGTGCATGCCGCGGCCGGGAGCACTCCCAGTGCGACGACGGCGAGGATGGCACTGGTCTTGCGAATCGGAGTCATCGTTGTCCCCTGCTGAAGGCGGCTCGCGGCCGGGCTGACACCGCGTGACCCGCGGCGGTCGATGCCAGCGGCGTGGCATCCTGCGGTCTGCGTAAGCGGCTGACGCGTGCGTGGCAGCCTCTTGCACCAGCTCATTGAAACGACTCAGGGCGCTGAGCGCAAGGGTTAGAGGGTCCTGTCCTCGCCTTCTGCGGCGCGCCGGAGCTCCCATCGAGGCCCGCTGGGGACCTTGGGCCTCAATGCGAGGGGGCTCCGCTGGACTCACGGACGACGAGCGTCGGGGTGAAGCGCACCTGTCGATCTCGCGACGTCATCGGGTCCCCGGCCCGGGTGCCGCTCGGCTCGCGCGTCGCCCCGTCTGGCCGGTCGGACCACTCGGTAGCGCCGCCGGCGGGAGCCTCACCGAGCAGCTCGTAGAGCATTTGCGCGCCCTTACGGCCCAGGTCGTAGGCGGGCTGGTGGATCGAAGTCAGCGGTACCGTCGTCGTCGCGGCGAAGTCGATGTCGTCGAAGCCGACGATCGACAGGTCCCTGGGCACCCGCAGACCACGCGAGACGAGTTCGTTGAGCACGCCGATGGCGACCAGGTCGTTGGCGGCGAAGAGCCCCGTCGGGCGTTCCGGATCGTGCGGGTCGAAGGTGGCGCCGATCCTGCGACCGCTCCCGACGGTCAGGCCGGCGGTGTCCGCGTGGCTGACCTGTCCGCCTGCGGCCTCGACGACCTCGCGGAAGCCGGCCAGCCGGTGACGCACCTGATGCAGGCTCGTCGGCCCGCCCGCGAAGCAGACGCGGCGGTGCCCCAGACCGACGAGGTGCTCCCCGGCCAGCCGGCCGCCGGCAACGTCATCGACCGAGACTGAGGAGCACTCGCACTCGGGCAGATAATGATCGAGATAGACGACCGGGATGCCGAGCCGCTCGAAACCACCTAGGTCGGGGATGTCGTGGGTCGGCGTCAGCAGGATGCCGCGGACGCGCTGCTGCTCGAAGAGCTCCAGGTGGCGGCGCTCCCGGGCGGTGTCCGCCGCGCTGTTGGCGACGAGCACGACATCGCCGTGCTCGGCGACCGTGTCCTCGGCGCCGCGGGCCATGGTTGTGAAGAAGGGGTTGGAGTTGTCGATGACGACGAGGCCGATCGCTCGGCTGCTGCCGGACCGCAGGTGTCGAGCCGCCTCGTTACGCACGAATCCCAGCGCGCCGATCGCGGCCCGCACCCGATCGCGAGTGGCCTCCGCGACCATGTCGGGCCGGTTCAGGACATTGGAGACCGTGCCGACCGAGACGCCGGCGGCACGCGCCACGTCCTTGACGCTGGCCGTCGAGCGAGCTCCCCGTCCCATTGCGCCACCGTAGCCCGGTGTCTCGACCCTCAGAATTCGCTACTTGATTCGATTCATCAGAAACGCCGGCGGCGTGTCGGAGACGAGGGCCGGTTGACGCCGGTTCGCTCGGTGGCTAGCCTGTCTTGAAACGATTCATAGTCAATGGCGCTAGCAGGTAAGGAAGTCATGAATGCACAGTCCCCGACCGCCCCGGCTGACCAGCCCCCGATCGTCACCGAATTGCTCGACCGCTCGAACCGCATGGGCGCGCAGGCTCATGTGACGAACTACGGGGGTGGCAACACCTCGGCCAAGGGCACCGGACTCGACCCCGTTACCGGTGCCGACGTCGATCTGCTGTGGGTCAAGGGCTCCGGCGGCGACCTCGGCACGCTCACCGCGACCGGGCTCGCGTGCCTGCGCCTGGACCGCATGCGCGCGCTCGTGGATGTCTACCCCGGCGTCGAGCGCGAGGACGAGATGGTCGCGGCGTTCGATTATTGCCTGCACGGCAAGGGCGGCGCCGCGCCGAGCATCGACACCGCGATGCACGGCCTCCTGGACGCCCCGCACGTGGACCACCTGCACCCCGACGCAGGGATCGCGCTGGCGACGTCCGCCGACGGCGAGCGGCTCACCCAGGAGATCTTCGGCGACACCGTCGCCTGGGTGCCGTGGCGTCGGCCCGGCTTCCAGCTCGGCCTAGACATCGCCGACATCGAGCGCGCGAACCCCGACGCGATCGGCTGCATCCTCGGCGGCCACGGGATCACCGCGTGGGGCGAGACGTCGGCGCAGGCCGAGAAGAACTCGATGTCGATCATCGACACTGCGCAGGCCTACCTCGACCGGCACGGCGTGCCCGAGCCATGCGGAGCCGTGGTCGCGGGTCGCGAGGCGCTGCCCGAGCCGGATCGCCGTGCGCGGGCCGCGGCCCTCTTCCCGCTGCTGCGCGGGCTGGCCAGCACCGACAGGCCGCAGGTCGGGCATTTCACCGATTCCGACGTGGTGCTCGACTTCCTCTCCCGCGAGAAACTGGCGGCGCTCGCCGAGTTGGGCACCTCCTGCCCCGACCACTTCCTGCGCACCAAGGTCAAGCCGATGGTGCTCGACCTGCCGACGACCGCCTCGATCGAGCAGTGCCGGGCGCGGTTGCGGGAGCTGCACGCCGCCTACCGGCGGGACTACGCCGGCTACTACGAGCGCAACGCCCAGCCGGACTCCCCGGCGATGCGTGGCGCCGACCCGGCGATCATCCTGCTGCCCGGTGTCGGAATGTTCTCCTTCGGCGCGAACAAACAGACCGCCCGCGTCGCCGGCGAGTTCTACGTCAACGCGATCAACGTCATCCGCGGGGCGCAGGCCGTCTCGACCTACACGCCGATCGACGAGCGCGAGAAGTTCCGCATCGAGTATTGGGCCCTGGAGGATGCCAAGCTCGCGCGGCTGCCCACACCGAAGCCGCTGGCGACACGCATCGCCCTGGTGACCGGCGCGGCGTCGGGTATCGGTCTCGCGACCGCCAAGCGGCTGGCCGCCGAGGGTGCCTGCGTCGTCCTCGTCGACCTCGATCTGGCGAAGGCGCAGGCGGCCGCGGCCGATATCGGCGACGCCGACACGGCCGTCGCGGTGGCGGCCGACGTCTGCGACGAGGCGGCTGTCGTCAGCGCTGTCGCCGCCGCGGTGCTCGCCTTCGGAGGTGTCGACCTCGTCGTCAACAACGCCGGCCTCTCACTGTCCAAGCCGCTGCTCGAGACGAGCGTCGCGGACTGGGACCTGCAGCACAACGTCATGGCCAGGGGCTCCTTCCTCGTCTCGCGGGAGACCGCGAAGGTCATGAAGGCCCAGGCAATGGGCGGCGACATCGTCTACATCTCGAGCAAGAACGCGGTCTTCGCCGGGCCCAACAACATCGCTTATTCCGCGACGAAGGCAGACCAGGCCCACCAGGTGCGGCTGCTCGCGGCCGAACTCGGGGGCGACGGCATCCGCGTGAACGGCGTCAACCCCGACGGGGTCGTGCGCGGTTCGGGCATCTTCGCCGGTGGCTGGGGTGCCGCGCGAGCTGCCGTCTACAGGGTCAAGGAAGAGGACCTGGGCGCGTACTACGCCCAGCGCACCCTGCTCAAGCGGGAGGTGTTCCCGGAGCACGTCGCCAACGCGGTCTTCGTCCTGACCGGCGGCGACCTGTCGCACACTACGGGCCTGCACATCCCCGTCGACGCGGGCGTCGCGGCGGCCTTCCTGCGCTGAGGTCGCCGCGCTTGGTCACGTGCGCAGCGTGCCCGGTTCGGGCCAGACCTGGTCCGGGCGGCGCGCAGCGCGAATCTGCACCCCGGGCCCGCCCGTGGCCTGCCCTGGGCACGCCGAGGCACGTCTCCTAGGCTTGCCGTATGACACAGGGGATGGGCAGGCCATCAGCCCGCTCGACGGTTTGCCCGCCACGTCATCGACGGGGTCCGACAACGTGCAGGATCAGGTGCGAGGCCAGGCGGGTGCGGCTCACATGCCGGTGATCGGAGCCGGCGGTGCAGGCGCGGGCGCCGTCACCCCGGCGCCCGCTGGGGACCCGGTGCCGCCGACGCCACCCGACGGCGCATCAGCACAGGTGTCCTCGACCCACGCGGACCCGGAAACGAACTTCGTTCGGGTCTTCGGTGGTCTCAAACGAGGCGGGCGATTCCGTCTCGAGGAGCGGACAACCGGAGCCCTCGTCTTCGCTGACGCAACCTATGACCTGCGGGAGGCGGAGGTCCCGCAGCATGCCGAGATAACGATCTACAGCCTGTTCGGCGACGTGAAGATCATCGTTCCGCCCGGGATGACGGTTCGTTCTACGGGCGCGGTGATCTTCGGCGACGACAAGATCGAGACGACCCACACGGACACCCCAGGCCCCACCCTGACGGTCCATCGCGTCGGCGCCTTCGGCGACCTCAAGGTGAAGTCGGCCCTGCCCGGCGAGCAGCTCCCCAAACGCTGGCGCTGGTTCTGATCAGCCGGATTGCCTGCCAGGTGGATCGCCCTTAGTTGACCGAGAGCCGCAGGACCGAGTGCTGCTCGCCGTCCTTGGCCGGCTGTGAGGTCATTCCCACCGACTGCAGCGCCTTGACGAGTTCGCGATAGTCGGCGGGCACCTGGTCCAGATACTGCGATTCGATCGCGTCGAGGTTGACGTACATCGCCTGGACACTGGTCTGGAGCTGCGGCAGGACGGTTGCGAATCCGGCGGTGGAGGAGAGGTTTCCAGCCGTTGCCAGCGTCGAGCGGTAGGAGTCGTCGAGCGCCACGTCGAGGTGTCCGTTGGTCGCCTTCGTGGCGAGCTTGAAGCCGGGGCCGGACCCGCCGCCGGCCTGGGTGGCCAGGGTGACGAGCTTGTCGAGGATCGACTGGGCCTTGACGGTATCGGTCCACATCCGGACCCCTACCTTCGGCATACCGGCCAACTCGGCAAAGTCCTGCTTGGCGACGACGACGTCGAACTGCTGCCCCAGCAGCGTCTGCAGATCGGCAGGCAGGACGAGGCCGGTCTGCTGTTCGACCTGCTTCAGCTCTGCGTCCACATTCGCCCCCGAGCCGGCGGCGAGCTTCTTCAAGATCGGCCACATCTGCTTGACCGCGTCAGAACCGCCGCCGAAGGAATAGAAGCCCGCGGTGTCGGTCGGCAGGTTCGCGATGTCCTTGAGCGGCTTGGCGTCGACGGTCACCTTTTGACCCCGGTTGACCTGGGCGAACTCCAGGTAGTCGGAGTCGAAGCGGAGGGCGAAGGCGCTGCGCCCGCTCAAGGCCGCCAGCTCGTCCATCGCCGCAGGCATGCTCTGGTCCGCGTTGAGCTTCAGCACCTTGGCTCCATCGACCCAGCCGGACAGAACGCCGGCCTCGCCGAGGGCCG
>JAUNUZ010000032.1:0-2838 GCA_030537915.1 Micrococcales bacterium | reverse complement strand
GTGTTGGCCTGCAGGGTCGGCTTGGCGAGCTCTGCCTGGACGCGCGCCTCGTCCTTCTGAGCCGTGAGCAGGACGTAGCCGTCCTTGTAGATCTGGGCCGTCTCGCCGGCACCCTTGGGGGCGCTCGGGTTCGGGCTGGCGGTCAGGGTCTTGCTCGTCTCGGATGACCCGGACGCTCCGGCGGGTGCGGCAGCCTTGGCGGCGTCCCCGGCAGCCTTGGACCGTGATTTCGCCTTCGCTATCGTCGAGGCGGCCTTGCTCTCAAGGCGGGCGATGCCCTCTTTGGCCTTGGCCTCGTCCTTCACCGCCAGTGCGACGATCGCGACCGGATCCTTGGACGAGCCCTGCGGGGCCAGCAACGAGAGGCCGACGCGGTCACCGAGCCAGGGCTCGATGTCGGTCGCGTAGTCGACGTCGGATAGGTCCGACTCCTTGGATCTGGCCCACTCGAAGATGGCCTTCTTGGGGTCACTTGCGTTGAGTGCCGACTTGGCCTCTGGCAGCTTGTCGAGGAGACGGAAGGCGCCGACCTTCTGCGCCACACCCGGATCGAGGTCGAACTTGGTGAAAACGATCGAGTCGCCGGGCAGCACCTGCTCCGGCTGCTTGCCACCCCCGTCGAGCATCCCGCTCGCGGCGACGGCGGCGACCCCGCTGACGGCGAGCAGGGCGGCAGCGGTGCCCCCGATGACAACGGTGCGCCCCCGCCGCGTGCGCATCGGCTTGGCAACTGCGGCCCCGGCGGTGCCGGTCGGTGAAGATCCTGCTCCTTCGGGCAAATTCGTGTGATCAGACATCTTTGATTCGTCCCCTGTCGGCCGATGTAGACACCAGAATCGGTGTCTGGCTGGTCACCTTGAGATTAATCGACCTGCCGTTTGGTTCCCTCGGCTTTTCGGTTGACCTCCTGCGAGATTGGGTTCGACCACGATCGGTCGGCGAAGGCCACACCGGCGACATCCCGCAGCCGAAAGGAAAACATGGGCCCGCGTCGTCTGGCGTCCCTCGTGACGCTCAGCTGTTCGCTCATGCTCAGCAGCGGCCTCGTCGCACAGGCTGATCCGGCGCCGCCGTCCCCCTCCGCGACGGCTGTACCCAGTGCCAAGCAGGTGCGCCAGGCCCGGGCCGCCGTCGCCGCGGCGACCGCCCAGCAAAAGGCTCTCGACGCACAGCTGACAGCCGCGCAGCAGGAGCTCGATCGAGTCACGACCGTCGCCGAGTTGGCGACCGAACGCTACAACCAGGCCCGCGTCCTGCTCGCCCAGCGCACCGCGCAGGCGAAGAAGGCCCGGGCCGCCGCCGTCGCGGCGAACAACCGCGCCGGGAGTGCCCGGCTGCAGGTTTACCAGCTGGCCGCCAGCCTCTACATGCAGGGCGGGTCTCTGGGCGGAATGGAGTCATTGCTCGGGCTCGGTGTCACGGGTGACGTCGCGCGGCAGGCCGCGGACATCGAAGCGGTCACCGGATTCCGGGCCCAGACCTTCGACGATGCGCGGCGACAGGCGGCGCGCGCCCAGACGGCTCGTCGGACAGCCTCCCAGGCACAGTTGCAGGAGCAGGCAGCCGCCGCGCGCGCGGAGGCCGCATTCACCGCCGCGACGACGGCCGCGAATACGGCGACCGTCGCGCAGGCCGGCATCCAGCGCCGACGCGAGGCGGTCCTCGCACAGCTTGCTCAATTGCGTCGCACCAGTGTTGCGGTCGAGCGGGGCCGCCAGGACGGGCTAGCCGCGCTCGCGGAACAGGCACGAGAGGCTCGGCTCGTGGCGGGTGCGCGGCGTGCCGGGCCCGCCGGCTCGGCCGAACTCGCCAAGCTGCCCGCGGCCCGCACCGCGCAGGCCGCCAGCGCCATCGCCTACGCCCGGAGCCAGCTGGGCAAGCCCTACGTCTGGGCCGCCGACGGTCCCGACAGCTTCGACTGTTCCGGTCTGACGATGCAGGCGTGGAATCAGGCCGGACGTTCGCTGTGGCACTACACCGGTGACCAGTACGCGCAGACGGCGCGCGTGCCGCTGCGCGCTCTGCAGCCGGGCGACCTGGTTTTCTACGGTGCTGCCGTGCCTTCGATCCACCACGTAGGGCTTTACATCGGTAACGGCAAGATGATCGAGGCGCCGCATACGGGGGCCTTCGTCCGGGTGTCCTCGATCTACCGCGGCGACCTGCTCCCCTACGGCGGGCGCCCCTAGGGCAAAGCCACCCCCACCGCAGGCATCAGCCCGCAGTAGGGGTGGAGCGGCCCAGCCGGTGTCAGCTGTGACTCGGCTTGGGCCAGCGGCTCGTCGAGACACCCTCATCGGTAGCGCGCTGGATCGCCTCGTGGATCACCTCGTTGGCGGTCTCGCGACCGGCCCAGTGTGCGCCCTCGACGGACTTGCCGGGCTCGAGGTCCTTGTAGGTCTCGAAGAAGTGCTGGATCTCCAGCCGGTCGAACTCGCTGACGTCCTCGAGCTCCTGGATGTTGGTGACGCGAGGGTCCTTGGCCGGAACACACAGGATCTTGTCGTCGCCGCCGGCCTCGTCGCGCATGTGGAACATGCCGATCGCGCGGCACATGATGAGGACGCCGGGGAAGGTCGGCTGGTCGAGCAGCACGAGCGCGTCGAGCGGGTCGCCGTCCTCGCCGAGGGTGTCCTCGATGTAGCCGTAGTCCGACGGATACTGCGTCGAGGTGAACAGCATGCGGTCGAGGCGGATCCGGCCCGTCGCGTGGTCGACCTCGTACTTGTTTCGCTGGCCCTTGGGAATCTCGATCGTCACATCGAAGTACACCGGGGTGTTCTCCTGGTCGCCCGTCATGCCGCCCGGCCTCCTCGTCGTTGATCTCATCGTCGTCGT
>JAUNUZ010000505.1 GCA_030537915.1 Micrococcales bacterium | reverse complement strand
CCACCGTGAGATCCAGTTCGGCGACGATGCGCCGCAACTCGGCCAGCTTTTTGGCGTTGTTGGTAGCCAGGACAATCTCCATCAGCGCGATTCCTGCGGAGTCGCGGCCAGCGCTGCGGCCTGGAGTTTGGTGAGTTCCGCACAGCCGGCGGCGCCCAGATCCAACAGCTGATCGAGCACCGCGCGGTCGAACGGTGCCTTCTCGGCGGTGCCCTGCACCTCGATGAACGTGCCCGATCCGCTCATCACGATGTTCATGTCGGTGTCGGCGGCCGAGTCCTCAACGTAGGGCAGATCCAGCATGGGGGTTCCTCCGACGACACCGACCGAGATCGCCGAGACCGAATCGGTGAGCGGTTCCCCCTTGAGCGAGCCGCGATCGCGCAACCAGGAGACGGCGTCAGACAGGGCGACGTAGGCGCCGGTGATGGCGGCGGTGCGCGTACCGCCGTCGGCTTGGAGGACATCGCAATCCAACACGATGGTGTTCTCGCCCAACGCCTTGTAATCGATGACGGCGCGCAGGCTGCGCCCGATGAGCCGGCTGATCTCGTGCGTCCGACCGCCGAGTTTGCCGCGCACCGATTCGCGATCGCTGCGGCTGTTGGTGGCGCGCGGCAGCATCGCGTACTCGGCGGTCACCCAGCCCAACCCGGATCCCTTGCGCCAGCGCGGCACGCCTTGGGTGACGCTGGCGGCCACCAACACGCGGGTGGCGCCGAACTCGACGAGGACAGACCCCTCGGCGTGATCGAGCCAGTTGCGGGTGAAGCTCACCGGGCGGAGTTCGTCGAGGGCGCGGCCGTCGTTTCTTGTAGTGCTCACCGGGTGAGCCTATCGAGTCTGGCCCAGAGATTGAACTGGTCTGGCTGGACCTCGAACAAGTGTCAGAGGGTACTGATTGAGTTGATTCATGGAAGGAACCATTCGAGACATTGCCGATGCGCTGCTCGACGACGTCGCGGCCGAGAAGGGGGCGCAGGTCCGCCAGTTGCGCCGGATCGGTGAGTTGGTCGACGCCTCGTGTGTGGCGGGTCCGGCGCAGTTGGCGGGCCGGGAGCGGCTGATTGATTCGGGCGCGGACGGGACGCCGCCGTTCGCGGAGTTCCTGATCCTGGAGTTGGCGGCGATGCTCGGCGTCGGTGAGGTCTCGGCGTGGCGGTTGATCCGGGACGTGATGAACCTGCGCTACCGGCATCCGCGGTTGTGGGCGGCGTTGGGTCGCGGCGAGGTTCCGGTGTGGCAGGCCCGCAAGATCGCGGCCCGCTGCGCCGAGACCGGCCTCAGCTTGGAGGCGGCGCTGGTGGTGGATCGCCGGCTGGAGTCGGCGTGGGGACGCCAAGCGTTTGGGCGGGTCCTGCGCCGCACCGAGGGGTTGATCGTGGCCGCCGACACCGAACTTGCCGCCGAACGCGCGAAGATCCGCAAGGCTGACCGGTTCGTGACCGTCCATCACGAGGGTGACGGGTCCTCGATGTTGGTGGCGCGAATGAATACCGCCGACGCCGTACAGCTGAAGAACGCGGTTGATTCGATCGCGCACGCGATGGTCCTCGAAGGCCGCACCGAGCCGCTGCCTGTGCTGCGCTCCGAGGCGCTCGCCGATCTGTCCCGCCCCACCGAACGCGGAAGTCTGCCACGGCCCGAGGCCACGCTGGTCGTCCACGTCGCCCGCGAGGATGTCG
>JAUNUZ010000504.1 GCA_030537915.1 Micrococcales bacterium | reverse complement strand
CACCGGTGATGACCAGGACGAGCGAGGTGTAGAGCAGGTAGGCGCGTAGCGGCTCGTAGACGACCCGGTAGATGGGCACCATGATGAGGTGCTCCCGGCGCTTTTCACCCATGACGAGCACCGCGATGGCCGCGAACACCAGTTGGACGAGCAGGAAGGCGATGAAGTAGCCGACGAGCATGAGCGGACCGTCGTCTTGCAGTGTGAACAGCGCCATCGTGAACACGAACGGCAAGAACAGCAGCGGGATGGCCAGCGAGATCAGGTAGTTGGGCAGCACGAAGCAACCGAGCCAGCCGTACCGCGGACGCATGATCATGTCGCGGTTCTTGAAAATCGCCTGAAGGGTGCCGAAGGTCCAACGGGTGCGCTGCTTGAGCAGATCGTCGACGGTTTCGGGGGCCTCGGTGTAGGCCAGCGCCTCATCGTCCTGGGTGATGAGCCAGTGCAGCCGGTGGAGGGTGAGCGCGAGGTCGCAGTCCTCGGCGAGCGTGACGCTGGAGTAACCACCCGCCTCGATGATGGCCTCACGACGCCACGCTGCACAGGCTCCCGGCACGATCGAGATGGCGCCGAGGGCATCCTGCGCGCCCCGCTCGAGGCCGATCTGGGTGACGTATTCCAACGCCTGCCAGCGGGTGAGCAGATTGCGGCGGCGGTTGCCGACGCGCACGACGCCGGCCACGGCGCCCAGACGCCCGGTCTGGTCGACCGCGAAGTGCCGCACGAGATTGGTGATGGTGTGCGCGTCGATGAGGGTGTCGGCGTCGAGCGTGACGATGACATCGCTGGTGGCGTGGGTCAGCCCTAAGTTGAGCGCCGTCGCCTTGCCGCTGTTGGGCTGGCGCAGAAGGACGACCCGAGGGTCCTGGATCGAGAGCGCCTCGACAATCTCGGCGGTACGGTCGTGCGACCCGTCGTCGACGACGACGAACTCGCGCACGGGGTAGTCGGAGGACATCAGGGCCCGCAAGGTGCGCTCGATGACCGCTTCCTCGTTGTAGGCGGCAAGGATCACGGTGGTGTCGACCCCGAGCTCACCGGGGTTCGGCCAGTGTTTCTGGAGACGGCGGCGGCGGCGGGTGAGCACGAGAGCGGCGTTCAGCAGGCCGACGAGCACCAGGCCGACGATGGCCAGGGCGAACAGCGCCTTCATCACATAGGTGGGCCAGGCGAACATGAACTCGGCCACCGTGTAGGTCGCCCAGTCCCAGAAGGTCGGCGAGGTGGTGGCGGTGGCCGTGGCGATGGGCGGGTCGGCCTGAGGCATCGTCGTGAAGGTGTAACCCTTGGCCTTGGCGGCCGTGATGAGTCGCTCGACGTAGGCGACCGAGCGCATCCGGTTGGGACCCCCGGCGTCGTGCAGCAGCACGGTGATGTCCTGGCCCGTGTCGAGATCGGGCATCGGGATGTCCTCGGAACGACCGGTCTCGACGGCGTCGTGATCCCAGTCGAGGGTGTCGTAGGTGTAGGACGCGTGGGTGAAGCCGAGGCGTTGTGCGCGCAGGAGTCCGTCGATGGTCGACTGCATGATCGTCTCGTCGGGAGCGGTGTACGGCATCCGCCAGATGGTGGACTCGCGCCCGGTGAGGTGCCGGATCGACCGCTCGGTCGCGACGAGTTCCCACTGCTCGCGCCAGTCGGGCTCGTTGGCGATGTCCGGGTGGGTCATCGTGTGGACACCGAT
>JAUNUZ010000031.1 GCA_030537915.1 Micrococcales bacterium | reverse complement strand
GCACCGCGAGGACGACGTCGTCACCAAGACCCAGATCCTCGCAGCCGTCTGGGATCCTGCCTTCGACGGCGCAGAGAACATTGTCGAGGTCTACATCGGCTACCTGCGCAAGAAGGTGGACACGCCCTTCGGGCGACACTCCATCCAGACGGTACGCGGCATGGGCTATCGGATCACGGCCGATAAGTAGCCTCGTCCGTGCACGGCTCTGCGGCGTCCGCGCTCGCCTCCTCGATGTCGGGTTCGACCTGAGCGGGCAGTTCCACCTCGAATCGGGCCCCGCCCGCCGGCGCGTCGAGCACCCGCACCGTGCCGCCGTGGGCGCCGACGATCTCGGCGACGATCGCCAGCCCGAGGCCAGAGCCGCCGGAGGCGCGCGTGCGACTGTCGTCGAGGCGGGTGAAGCGGTCGAAGATCCGGCCGCGGTCGGCGGGCTGGATCCCGGCGCCGTCGTCCTCGATGGCGACCACCGCGCGATCACCCACCCGCGCAAGCGTCACATCGACCCGCGAGCCCGCGGCGCGCTCGGCGTTATCGATGAGATTGCGCACCACCTGGGTCAGCTTGTCGCCGTCACCGGTGACCCGGACGGGCTGGGCCCGCAACGACACCGCCACCTCGCGCTCGCCCCCGGCCCGGCCCGCCCGGGCGCCGAGCCGGCGACATTCACGCTCGATCAGGTCGTCGAGGTCGACGTCCTGCGTCTGGATGACCAGGCCACGGTCGTCGGCGCGAGCGAGCAGCAACAGACCGTCGACGAGGCGGCGCATGCGCACCACCTCACCCTCCATCAGCTCACGCACCTCGGACCAGGCTCGCGGGTCCTCCCGCCCGATCTCCAGGCCGGCTGCCAGCGTCGACAGGGGCGAGCGCAGCTCGTGGCTCGCGTCGGAGACGAATCGCCGCTGCGTGGCCTGGGAGGCCTCGAGCCGGGCGAGCATCTCGTTCATCGTCGCTGCCAGCGCGGCGACCTCGTCGTGGGAGTCCGGCGGACGGACCCGACGCGTCAGGTCGGTGAACTCGATGCCCTCCACCTCGCTGCGGATCTGCTCCACCGGGCGCAGCGCGCGACCGGTGAGCCACCAGGTCGTCACCCCCGCCAGGATCAGCAAGACCGGCCACGCCCCGAGCAGGATCGTGCCGGTCGTCTCGATTGCGTGCCGCTGCTCGGCCTGCGAGGTGACGGCGAGCACGACGTAGTCCTTCCCGCCGGCGCGGACCCCGGTGGCCACCGCGAGCGACTCCTGCGAGGACAGGAAGCCGGTGGACTCCCCCTCGCTCAGCCACTGCCCGGGTGCCGGGTGGAGGTCCGCGAGCACCCGATCGATCTGCCGCGAGGAGTAGGCGAGGTTCCCGGCCGAGTCGACGATCTGGACCACCCCGTCGGAGGTAACGAGCTCATCGTGCGCCCTGGGTGACAAGGCGTGCGGTCCCCCTTCGGCCACGAGCACCGCGGCCGCCTGATCGACCTGCGAGGTCAGCGTCGCTCGTTGGGCCACGGTGAGAGAGGAGTGCAGCAACGTCAGGAGCAGGAGGGTCCCGGCCACGAGGGCCAAAGCCACGACCGCGACCGCGACCGTCGTCGACTGCCAGCGCACCCCGCGCCGAGCGAACCAGCCCGGGGTCTCGCCGCCTCGCATCACCTCTTGATTGTGCCTCGCTGCGCTGTCGCCTACGCCTCGACAGCCCCGTGAGCACCGACCCCCACACTGAGCGCGCCTCGCACCTGCCCAAGACAGTTCGTCGGTCCATGCATAGGGTGGCGGAGTAAGGCTTTGGCAGAACGTCTATCCCGAACACCTGTCGTCAACACCCCGTCAACACCAAGGAGCGGCGCAGTGAGCGAATACGTCCTTCCCGATCTTCCCTACGACTATGCAGCCCTCGAGCCGCACATCAGCGCCGAGATCATGCAATTGCACCACGGCAAGCACCACGCGACCTATGTCAAGGGCGCCAACGACGCGGTCGAGAAGCTGCAGGCCGCCAGCGAGGCCGGTGAGACGGCGACGATCAACCTGATCGCCAGGAACCTCGCGTTCAACCTCGGCGGGCACGTCAATCACTCGATCTTCTGGCAGAACATGTCTGCGGATGGTGGCGACAAGCCGGTCGGCGAGACGGCCGCCCTGCTGGACGAGCACTTCGGCGGCTTTGATGCGTTCCAGAAGATCTGGGCGGCGAACGCGGCGGGCATCCAAGGCTCGGGCTGGTCGATGCTCGCCTGGGACACCCTCGGCAAGCGCCCGATCCTTGCGCAGCTCTACGACCAGCAGTCTCAGCTGCCGGCCACGCAGGTCCCGATCCTTGTGCTCGACATGTGGGAGCACGCTTTCTACCTGCAGTACAAGAACGTCAAGCCGGACTACGTCAAGGCATGGTGGAACGTCGTCAACTGGGCGGATGTCGAGCAGCGCCTCGCCAACGCGAAGGCCGTCAACCTCGTCAACCTCTGAGGCGGATCACGCCACTCGTGTGACGTCCAGCGCCGAAGACCGACGGTTCGGTCAAGGTCCCCTGCCACCGGACCTTGACCGAGCAGCGGCCTTCGGCGCTGTGCTGGGTAGTGCCTGACGGGCTGTCAGTGCGTGAGGTCGCCGGGGCATGCGACGAAGAGCGTCACGGCGCCGCTGACTTGCACCGGGCCGTCCGCCGCACTGAGGTAGGCCGACTCGCCCCGCTGCAGGCTCAACCCGCCGTCGACGTCGCCGGCCAGTCCGGGTGAATTCGACAGCAACGACAGCTGCGCCACGCCTTCGACGTTGAACACGATCCGCGGTCCCTCCCCGGGCAGCTGCACCGTCCCGCCCGCGCGCTCCACGCGATAGAGCCGAAACTCCGGGACAGGCGCCGCGTAGGTCCGGACTCCGTCCGCGTCCGGCTCGGGCCGCAGGATCGGCACACCGACGGCGGGGTCGACGATGCGGCACAGCTCGTCGAGATCGATCCGTTTGCCGGTCAGGCCCGCGCGCAGGACGTTGTCGGAGTTCGCGAGGATCTCGACGCCGGCGCCGCGCAGGTAGGCGTGCAGCCCCCCGGCGGCGAGGTAGAGGCCCTCACCCGGCTGCAGGATCGTGTGATTGAGCAGGAGCGTTGCGACCGCCCCGAGGTCCCCCGGGTGATCAGCCGCAGCTCGCACGACCGCGCGGTAGGCCCCCGCGTGCTCCCCGTCGGAATGCGCGAGCTCGTCGCAGGCCTCGATCACCCTCGTCAGCAGGTCGCCGCGCGACTCTGGTGGCCACGACAGCAGCGTTCTCAGCACCTCGACGAGCCCGGCGTCGTCGCTGTCGTCGAGGCGCTGCACGACGGGTGCCAGCGCCTCGACCCGCAAGGCGCGCAGCACACCGGCCGCCTCCCCCGGCTCCCGCATGCCGGCGAGCGCCTCGAAGGGCGTGAGTGCGCAGACGATCTCGGGCTTGGGCCAGTCGTCGGAGTAGTTGCGCTCCGGATCGTCCGCGGACAGGCCACGCTCGCGCTCGGCGCGGTAGGCGAGGCGTGCGGTCTCGCGGTCGGGGTGCACCTGGATCGAGAGCGCCTTCTCGGCGGCGAGCACCTTGAGCAGGAAGGGCAGCCGCCGCTCGAAGCGATCGCTGACCTGCGCTCCGAGCTCGCGCCGGGGAGCCCGTTCCACGAGCCGGTCCAGCGTGGTTCGCTTCCCGTGCCGCGTCAGTCCGGCCGGTGCCGCGGGGTGCGCCCCCATCCACAGCTCGGCCTCCGGGCCGGGGGTCGGTGCCGACCTGCCTTGGAGGTCGGCGATGATGCGCCGCGATCCCCAGGCATAAGGCTGCACCGTCGGCTCGAGCAGATCCATGACTCCACGGTAAGCGACGGGCCCGGCCGGCCCCGAAACGTCATGCACTGATGCCGTGCTTGCGCGGCTCGGCGACTTCGACGCAAGGTAGAGCGACCATGAGCCAACGCGATACGAACAGCGAACCCGAACCCGACACTTCACCGGAGCACCGCGAGGGCGGCGTCTACACGGCCCGGGGCAAGGGGTACACCCGCGACCAGCACTACATCACGACGCGGGTCACCCGGGGCGGTCCAGCTATCGGATCCCACCCGAGCCACGAATCGGACGAGCGCCCCGTCGAGGCCGGTCGCTACCGGCTCATCGCCGCCCGCGCCTGCCCGTGGGCCAACCGGGCGATCATCGTGCGCCGCTTGCTGGGGCTCGAGGACGCGATCTCGCTCGGCACGCCCGGTCCCACTCACGATGCAGACTCCTGGACCTTCGACCTCGACCCCGCGGGGCTCGACCCGGTGCTGGGCATCCACCGGCTCAAGGACGCCTATCTGGCCCGATACCCCGGCTACCCGCGGGGCGTCACGGTCCCCGCCCTCGTTGACGAGCGGACCGGGCAGGTCGTCACGAACGACTTCGCGCAGTTGACCCTGGACCTGTCGACGGAATGGGTCGACCAGCAACGAGCCGGCGCGCCGGATCTCTACCCCCGCGCGCTGCGGGAGGAGATGGACGCGCTGATGGACTACATCTACACCGAGGTCAACAACGGGGTCTACCGCTGCGGGTTCGCCGGCTCGCAGGAGGTATACGACGTGGTCTACGAGCGACTCTTCTCAGCGCTGGACGCCCTCGAGGGGCGCCTGCAGACGCGGCGCTATCTCATGGGCAACACCATCACCGAGGCCGATGTGCGGCTCTTCACGACCCTGGTGCGCTTCGACCCCGTCTACCACGGCCACTTCAAGTGCAACCGGAACAAGCTGACCGAGATGGCGGCGCTCTGGGCCTACGCGCGGGACCTCTACGCGACGCCCGGCTTCGGGGACACGGTGGACTTCGAGCAGATCAAGAAGCACTACTACGTCGTGCATCGCGATGTGAACCCCACCGGCATCGTCCCGCTGGGCCCGGACTTGTCGAATTGGCTGACCCCGCATGGCCGCGAGACGCTCGGCGGTCGACCCTTCGGCGACGGCACTGCGCCTGGCCCGGTGCGCAGCGGCGAAACCGTGGCCGCCGGGCATCGCCCGGTCTGAGCCATGCCCACGCGCCCGGGTCCGGATTCGGGGCACGAGCCTGTGCACCAGCCACCGGAGCGATCAGCCGGGCAGCCCGGTGCCTCCGGCACCCTGGCCGAGGCCCTGCGGCGGGCTGCGAACGCCCTCGAGGGGGCGGTGCGTGACGCGCGCGAGAGCCACGGGCAGTACGCGCGGCTCATCGACGCCGAGCGGTCGTGGGCCCGGCTCGACGACGCGATCGGTGAGCAGATCCGGCGCCGCCGCACCGAGGTCGGGCTGACTGGCGCCACCGATCTCGTCCAGTCCTTGCGGCACGAGGCGAAACAGGTCGCGAGTCGCCACCCCGACGTCGACCGGCAGGGGCGCCCGCTGCCGCCGCGGCCCCCGAGCGAGAAGCCGCAGGTCGTCCGCGACTGGTGGGCAGGGTTGTCGCCGTCGCAACGCGCCGAGGTCCTCGCCGCGGAGTCGGCGTGGGTAGGGCGCGCCGACGGGTTGCCCGCCCGCGTCCGTCACGAGGCGAATCTGCGGGTGCTCGACGCCGAGATCGAGCGCCGCGGTGGGTCGGCCGCGGCACGTCCGGGTACCGAACCCCTGCACGACGCCCCGACTCTGGAGGAGACCCGCGATCTGCGCGGGCTCCTGAAGCTCCGCGCCTTCCTGCGCGGGGACACCGGGTCGACCCCGCCGGGCCTGTCGACCCCAGCGACTCCGGCGGATGGGCCCCAGATGCCGGGGCCGTCCCGGCCTCCCGACGCTCCGGCTGAGCGAGCTGAGCGAGCCACAGAAAACTACCCCTCCACCGCGTCCGGCGAGCGCTTCTGCTATCTGCTCGACGCGAGCGCCTACCCGCTCAAGGCGGCGATCGTCCTTGGTGACCTCGACACGGCGCAGACCGTCGTCCTCCACGTGCCGGGTACGACGACGA
Source organism: Micrococcales bacterium (assembly GCA_030537915.1). Taxonomy (GTDB): domain Bacteria; phylum Actinomycetota; class Actinomycetes; order Actinomycetales; family Dermatophilaceae; genus Kineosphaera. Next base: position 6,178 of record JAUNUZ010000031.1, on the reverse strand, counting down.
GCGTCGATCTGCGGTTGCAGCGCGAAGTGGCCTGGCTTTCAGCGCTGCGCGAGGAGGCGGGGCGTCTGGCCGGTGGGCGGGATCGCATCGCGATCATCGACTGGATCGGGTACCACGCCCCCTACGACGTGGCGACCCGGCGGGCGCTCGGTGACAGCGGGATACGGGTCCTGGTGCCCGGCGAAGCCTCGGACGACCGCTACGCGCGGGCTGCGGCCCCAGACCTGACCCGATGCGCGCGCGGCCTGCGAGCGATCCTGCCGCCCGATCGCCGACTCGTGGCCTCCGGGCACTCCTACGGCGCATCCGTCATCGGCCTCGCCCTGGCCCAGACCTCCGCCTTCGACGCGGCCGTGGTCGCCGGCTGTCCCGGGCTGTTCGCCACGTCGGTCGCACAACTGCGGCTGCCCAGCGACCGACTCTTCGCCGTGGTCGCGCCCGGAGACCTCATCAGTTTCCTCGGGGTCTTCGGTGGTCAGGTGCTCGCCATGGAGGGGATCCGCATCCTGTCTCCCTTCCCCCGCCTCTTCACCTATCCGGGCGGTCGCCGTGTGCTGCTGCGCCAGGTCTGGGGCCACGAGTCCTACTACCACCCGGGCAGCGCCACCATCCTGGGCATCGCGGCGGTGGTGGCCGATGTGCCGGAGGCGATCCGCACGATCTCCGCACGCTGGGCGCTGGCGACCTGGACGAACTGGAATCGCCGCGGCATCCCCCCGGCTCCGGCGCAGGCCCTGGAGGTAGCTGCGGACGTGGCTCTCGACGTCGCTGCGGACGTGGCGATCACGCCCACGGCCTACGCCGAGCCACCACTCTGAGCGCACGCGTGGGCCGGTCGGTGTGCGACCCTGCGGGTTAGCTGTGCCTCTACTTCCGAGCACGAACCCATGTCTGAAGGGGGTCCGATGACGTCTGCGAAGCCGGTCGCCGAGTCCTCATCCGTGGTCATGCCCCCCGAGCGTGCGCTACCGAGCTCGAGCGTCGCGCGGGCCGAGGCGGGGCGGACGATCAGAATCGGAGAAGTCGCCGACCGCCTCGGGCTCAGCCTGCGCAGCATCCGCTACTACGACGAGACGGGCCTGGTCACGCCGACCGCACGCACGAGCGGGGGGTTCCGGCTGTATTCGGAGGCCGACGTCCAGCGCTTGCTCCTCATCATGCAGATGAAACCGCTGGACTTCACCCTCGAGCAGATGCGCGAGGTACTCGACGACCTGTCGATCCTCGCCGGTGGGCACGCCGAAACACCCGAAGGTGCAGCCCCCAGCGCAAGCGAACAAGCGGCGGCCCGCGAGCGCCTTGCGCGGGTCAGCGTCGACGTTGAGGAGCGCTACGCCTCGGCCCGACAGCGACTGGAGATTGCGAGCATGTTCCGCGACCACCTGAGCGCCGAACTCTGGGGCGCTACCAGCGACGACTCACCTTGAGGTATTCGCGCAGTCCGGCGTAGACCGACTCATCCGGTTCGAGGCGCGCCGCGGCGCGGGCCTGGTCCAGCCAGGCACCGGTGCTGGAGGACACCGCGAGCAGAGCCAGTCGCAGATCGGCCTCGATGAGCGGGCGCCCCTCGAGGGTCGCGGCTTCGATGGCTGCCTCACACACCCGGCTCAGGTCGTCTCCGGAGCAGCCGTCACTGAGCAGCGCGATGTCCGCCACGGGGATCGCCGCGGCGCACGGGCCCGCGAGCCGGTCCAACTCCTGGCGCAGGATGACCTCACGGGCCCGCTGGTCCGGCGGCATGACCAGAAGGGTCCGAGCGAACCGGCCGCCACGGCAAAGGGTCGGATGGACATCCCAGGGCGCGCCGGCCGCCGCGAGTACGTGCACGCCGGGGGGCAGACCGCGATCCAACTCGGTGGCAATCTGGTCGACGACGCGCTCCGCCCGAGCAGAGCTCACCTGCCGCCTGCTCAGCACGTCGAGATCGTGGAGATAGATGAGTACCGGCTGTTGGCGCCGCGCGACCTCGAAGACGTCGAGCAGGTCCTGCGCGTCGGCCTCCGAGGCGCTTTGGACGAAGTCGGCCAGCGCGACATGGACGAAACGGGCCCCTAGCTCTCCAGCCAGGGCACGGGCGAGGAAGGTCTTGCCGCAGCCTGGGGGCCCGTAGAGCAGGACTCCCCCGGCGAGGCTCTCTCGATACAGCCGGCGCAGCTCGGGGTTGCGCATCGGCGCAAGGACCGCGGCCTGCAGGCTCTCCTTGGCCAGCGCCATGCCGCCGACGTCCGCGAGCGTCACGTCGACCGTTTCCAGCCCCCAGCGCAGGTCGAGTTCGGCCGCGTCCGGCTCCTGGGGTCCCTCCGGCGCAACCGGCTCGACCCCCGCGGCGGGGTGGTGCCCATCCCGCGTGTCCGTGGCCAGGGTGTGCAGGGTCGGGGCGGTGGGTGCTGCGACGGGCAGCTGGAGCGGCTGACCCTGCGGTTGCTCGGGTGGGCGGCCCTTCTCGGGCCACAGCGGGGTAGCCGTCGCCGAGGCCGGATCTACGAAGTGGGGGCGCAGGGTGAGCGGCACGTGAGTGCCCAGGCCGCCGGCGTAACCGGCCGCGACGACCGGGTCCATCCCGACGACGGGCCGTGCCTCGCGTGCGACCGGGGATGGTGCCTGCCCGGCGCCCGGGGCTCCCCCCAGGAGCCGCAGCATGATGCGGCGCGTCTCCAGATCGGATGGGTCCGCATGCAGGGCTGCCGCCGCGTGATGGACCGCCTCGTCTACCTCGCCCTGCTCGGCGAGTAGGGCGGCGAGATGGCGTCGTAGCGGCACGTCGCTGGGTGACGCCTGGACCGCCGCCTTGATGCTCGCCACCAGCGAGTCGGCCGTATTCACCTCTTCAGGGTAGGCGCCCGAACGAGTTCCACCGGCAGCGAGCGGCAGTGGAAGCCAGGGGTCACCCCGCCTCGAGGCTCACCCCGACGACCCCCCAGCCGCCCGGCCCCGAGGGGCTCGAGCAGACTGGGATGCTGCGGCCGGGACGAGGGTCAGCTCACGCCGACGGGGCGCCGATCCCGCTGCATGTCGACGAGCAGCGCGGCCGTGATGTCGCCGCCCACGCTGTGCAAGACATCGAGATCCAGGCCCTCGTAGCGGTCGGCCACGCGTGGCTCGGCTCCCGCGGTGACGACCTGAGGATCCAGGGCCGCCGCCGCGGTAGCCAGCTCGGTGCGCAGCCCCTGCGACAGGGCCCCACCTCGACGACGACCGCGGGAGGCGACCTCGACCGCATACCGCTCGGCGCGGGCCGCAACGTCGTGGTTCTCGGTCGTCATCATGACGGCCGTGCGCGAGAGCAGCGCCATACCGCGGTCGAAATCCCCCTCCCCGAGTTCCGAGACGGCCTGCCGCAGGAGCGGCCGGTCCGAGCGCACCGCCTGGTCGCAAAGCAGGGACAGCTGCAGACCCAGCAGCCGCTCCCGGGTCCGCGATGCTCCCGCCTCGCGCCCTAGCGGCACGACGGTGTCGGCGCTGACCGAGACCTGGCCCATGCTGTCGAGCATCTCTCGGCCCCCCTCCTGCGCCGTGTGCACGGTGTCCCGCAGCGGCACGACCTTGATGAGGAGCGAGGCAAGCAACGCGACCGCCGCGAGCGGCAGCGCCGCGAGGAAGACGCCGTGCAGCGAATCCGCGAGCCCCTGCCGCACCGCCGTGGCGATGGCCGGAGGCAACGTGGCCAGCGCCGACGGGTCGAGCACGGAGCCGGCATCGATGCCCCCGGACGGCAGCCGAGAGGCCGCGCCCGCGGGCAGGTGGGAGGCGATCGCCGGCCCCATCTTGGCAGACAGGATCGTGCCGAAGACGGCGATCCCGACGGTCGAACCGACATTGCGGAAGAACTGCGTGGAGGCCGTCGCAACCCCCAGGTCACGACGCATGACGACGTTCTGCACGACCAGCGTGTAGACCTGCATGCACATGCCGAGCCCGAGGCCGAAGACGATCATCGCTGCGGTGAGCTCGAGCTTGCTCGTGTTGTAGCCCAGGCGCGTGAGCAACCACAGGCCGACGCCCATGAGCGCGGGACCGACGAGGACAAGCTCCTTGTAGCGACCGGTCCGGGTGATGTAGAAGCCGGACAGGATGCTCAGGCCGATCATCGAGACCATCATCGGCATGAGGATGAGCCCGGAGTCCGTCGCGTCGACGCCGAGGACACCCTGGGCGTAGACGGGGATGTAGATGAGCGCGCCGAACATCATCATCGAGACGGCGAAGCTCGCGATGTTCGAGAAGGTGAAGATCGAGCTACGGAAGAGACGCAGCGGGATGACCGGCTCGGGCGCCTTGGTCTCGATGACGACGAATGCCGCCAACAGGACGGCGCCGGCGACATACATGCCGATGATCGTCGCGGAGTTCCACGGGTAGCTCGTGCCGCCGAAGGAGGTCGCGAGCAGGAGCAGCACGAGGGCGCCCGTGAGAGTGAGGATCCCGGACACGTCGACCTTGGCGTCGCGGCGAGTGTGCTCCAGCCGCAGGAAGCGGTGGATCGCGGCGAATGCGGTGATACCGACCGGCACGCTGACGAAGAAGAGCCAGCGCCAGCCCCAGTGGTCGGTGATGAAGCCGCCCAGGAGCGGCCCGGCGATCGAGGTGACGCCGAAGATGCCGCCCATCATCCCCTGGTACTTGCCCCGCTGCCGAGGCGGGATGATGTCGCCGATGATCGTCTGCGAGAGCGGCATGATCGTGCCCATGCCGACGCCCTGCACGGCGCGCGCAAAGATGAGGAACCAGAAGTTCTGGGCGCTGCCGGCGAGGATCGAGCCGATCATGAAGAAGATGAGGCCACCGAGATAGAAGCGGCGGCGACCGTAGAGGTCGGACAGCTTGCCGACGATGGGCACCGTGATCGCGGAGACGAGCATCGCCGCCGTTGCGATCCAGCTGTAATGCTCCATCCCGCCGAGCTCGGCGACGATGCGCGGCATGGCCGGGGAGACGATGGTTTGGCTGACCGCGGAGACAAACATGCCGAGCATGAGACCGAGGAAGACCCGCTGGCTTGCGGGGTCGAGCTTGAAGGGCACCTGCGGGCCCTCCGGTGGGGGTGGGCCGGTCCCGGCACGTGTCTGCGCACCAGTCCCGGTGACGGATTCAGTGTCTGGTCCGGCGTCTGCCGACGTGGCGCTGGCCGACAAGTTGTCGGCCAGCGTGGTGTGCGAGGTGGTGGAGGTGCTCACCAAGGACCCTTCCCGATACGAAACGATTGCATTGGGTGCAATTTTACACAGACTGCAATTATTTCAACAACGGCTTAGACTCAAGGGCGTGAGCACAGAGATCACCGCCGACGTGGCTGTCGCCTCGACGCGTGACGCCGGCCCAGGCAACTCCGGCAAGAACGCCGGCGCCTTCGACGAGGGGCTGCGCGAGCGCAAGAAGCGCGAAACCCGCGTCCGGCTGCACCGGGCCGCTCTCGACCTCGTCGTCGAGCACGGCCTGGACCACGCGACAGTCGAGCAGATTGCCGCCGCAGCTCAGGTCAGCGCCCGCACCTTTTTCAACTACTACCCCAGCAAGGAGGCCGCGGTTGTCGGCGTCGACCCAAATCTGCCCGAGCGACTCGTGGCCCTCTTCGTCGCGCGACCTGCGGGCGAGGACGCGCTCACTTCGCTGGAGGCGGTGATGCGCGACTGGATCGCGCCGCTCGTGGCCGATCCCACGCTGCGCGCCCAGCGCATTCGGGCCTTCGCGGCCGCCCCCGACCTCATCCCCACGGCCGCGGGATCGGCCTCGCGGGGGGTCGAGCGGCACCTCGTCGACGCGGTGGCGCGGCGCCTGCAGACCGACGGCCACGCCGACCCGTGGCCGACGCTGCTCACCGGGTGTGCCCTCGCGGTGCTGCGATCGGCGTTCGCAACACCCGGGGCTCCGCTGCAGGAGACCGTGACGACCGGCTTCCGGCTGCTGCGTGAGGGCTTCGGCGCGGCCATGCCCGCGAGCTCGCCTGAGCCCCCTACCTGAGCTCCTTGCCTGAGCCACCCGCATAGGGTGGCCCGATGCGCGCCGCGTTCCGAGTTCGTCGTATCCGACCCACGACTACCCGCTCGACACACCTACGTGCGCCACGCACCACCGCTATCGCCACCTGTGCCGCCATCGCTCTGGCCGCGTGCTCCGGCGGCTCCGGCGGCACGGCTTCGCCCAGCGCGGGCACAGCAGGTCCGAGCACGACTGGAACGAG
>JAUNUZ010000503.1 GCA_030537915.1 Micrococcales bacterium | reverse complement strand
CGGCCCCCCGGGTCCCCCGGGTCGGCGCGGCCCCCGCGGCCGACGAGGGCCCCGCGGTGGGCCAGACGCGCCGACACCACCCGGTCCGCCTGCCGCACCGAAGCCTCCGGGCCCGTTCGGGCCGCCGAAGCCTCCCGGGACGCCGGGACCGGGCGAACCCGATGGGTCCTTCGGACCGCCGCCGCCCATGCCACCCGAGCCGCCAGGGCCCTTGGGGTCGCGATTTGCGTCGCCGTTACCGTCGCCGTCGTCGCCCACGCTAAGATCCCCGCCGCTCAATGTCCGCTTCGAATACCGCTACTCCTCCACCCAACGTACCTAGTGACCCGGTCGGTTCCGAGCCGGGGTCCATTGCCGGCCGGGCGTGGCGGCGGATAGCGCGTCCCGGCACGGGCCATGCGGCAGCATGGGGGTCGTGACTGCCCCCATCCTGCCGCCTCTGCTGTCCTGCGCCCGCGACATCGAGCGCCACGTCGCCGCCGCCGGCTGGGACCAGCCGGTCCGGCTCTTTGCGCTCGTCCCGACCCACGACCTGCGCAGTACCCAACCGCAGTTGGCGAGCGCGCTCGCGCAGGACTCGGGCGCAGGGCCCGACGCCGAGGACTTCGGCGATCAGCTCAGCGCCGTGGAGCAGGAGGACCTGCCGCAGGAGCACTCGATCCTGGACCTCCTAGCCCAGATCGGCTGGCCGCCTGGAGTCCACGGGGCCGCCATCGCCCTCGAGCGCATCGTGCTCCCACCCTCGGCGCAGGCGCAGCTTCCCGCGGACGACGGGGAGGCACTGGCCGCCGTCGCCGAACATCCGGAGCGCGAGGACGTCCGACTGCTCGTCGCCGTCCTGCGCGACGGCAGCTCGACCTGCCTGCTGCGCCAGCGCAGCAACGACTCCGACGACCGGGTCGCCCTGGGGCAGGACATCGCGCCGGGCCTCGTCGCCGCGCTGGAACAGACCCTGTCCGACTGAGCCGGTCCGAGCCCGCTCAGCCGCAGGTCGCCAGCGTGGCGCCGGTCCCCGCGGCGATGCTCTGCACGGCCACCCGGGCCTCCTCGAAGGTCGCCACCTTGGCCACCGAAAGGCCGTCCGGGATTTGTCCGACGACCTCCGAACAGTCCTGCGCCGGTGCGAGGAACCACTGGGCGCCCGCGTTCTTGGCGCCGACCAGCTTGTGGGTGATGCCCCCGATCGGCCCGACACTGCCGTCGATCGCCATCGTCCCGGTGCCGGCGATCTTCCGACCACCGGTCAGCGGCCCGGGGGTGATTTTGTCGTAGACAGCGAGGGCGAACATCATCCCGGCGGACGGGCCGCCGACGTCGCCGGCATCGATAGTCACCTTGATCGAGGGGTCGAACTTCGCTTCGAGCGCGACCCCGACCATCCGGCGCCCCTGCACGACCTTCGTCGGCACGCTCAGCTGCTTAGACTCCCCCGACCGCTCGATGCTCATCGCGACGCGGTCCCCCGCGGCCTGGACGAGCCGGGAGACATCGGGAGTCGTCGTGATCGGCGTGTCGGCGACGGACTCGATGAGGTCCCCGACGCGCAGGATTCCGGCAGCGGGACCAGCTGGGGCGACCTGGGCGACGACCGCACGCTCCGGCTTGCCGAGCGCGCGCAGGGCGACCGTGGCGGCGGCATGCTGCGAACCCGCCATCTGCTCGGTCGTCATCTCCTGGACCTGGGCGCGGGTCGCTTCCGGGGGGTAGAGCTCAGCCAGCG
>JAUNUZ010000030.1:259-12234 GCA_030537915.1 Micrococcales bacterium | reverse complement strand
CAGCCCCCGCGATCTCGTCGATGACGAGCTGGGGGTGCTGGCGACCGGAGGGGTAGGTGCAGATCACCGTGCGGATCCACGCGGGTGCGCCCTTCGGGGGGTTCTTGGAGTAGAACTCCTCCCCCGCGATGCCGCCGCGGAACCGTTGCAGGGTCACCGGCCTGTCGCCCACCGCCCGCAGGAACGGCTCGCGGACGGCGAGCAGGTAGTCGACCAGGTCGCGCTTGGTGACCGGCTCTGCCTGGCCATCGCCCGGCCACACCGGCTTGTCGGGATTGGATAGGTTGACCGTGCGCTCGACGCCGCCCGGCCCCGCGATGTTCAGCACTTCGCCCTTGGCGCTCACACGGTTCAGCTTACGGGGAACGCCTTCGGGCGCGGCGGTGTTGAGGACCGTATGAACCCTCAGCGCACCTATCCCATCCAACTGACCGATGAGCAGTGGCGACAGAAGCTCAACCCCGCCGAATACCAGGTCCTGCGTCAGGCCGGCACCGAACGGGCCTACGTCGGCGAGTACACCGACACGACGACCGAGGGCGTCTACTCCTGCCGCGCCTGCGATGCCGAGCTCTTCCGCAGCGACACCAAGTTTCACAGCCACTGCGGCTGGCCGTCGTTCTACTCCCCGCTCGCCGGGGACCGGGTCGAATACCTGCCTGACGTCAGCCTGGGGGCCAACCGGGTCGAGGTCCGCTGCGCCGCCTGCGGCTCCCACCTCGGGCACGTCTTCGAGGGCGAGGGCTACGACACCCCGACCGATCAGCGCTACTGCATCAACTCGATCTCGATGCGCTTCGCGGCCGGTGGGTGACCAGTAGCGTTCGCCCCATCCGGGCCGCGCGGGAGCTGGTGCGAGCTACGGCAGGCGCGCGATCGCCGCGGCGATCTCGACGCGTGGCCCGGTGTAGAAGGGCACCTCTTCGCGCACGTGCAGGCGAGCCCGGCTGGCGCGCAGCTCGCGCATCAGGTCGACGATCCGGTCGAGTTCGTCCGCTTCGAAGGCGAGCACCCATTCGTAGTCGTTGAGGGCGAAGCTGGCGATCGTGTTGGCTCGCACGTCCGGGTAGTCCCGGGCCATCTGCCCGTGCTCGCGCAGCATGTCCCGGCGCTCCGCGTCATCGATGACGTACCAGTCGTAGGACCGCACGAAGGGGTAGACGCACACGTAGTCACGAGCCCGCTCCCCCGAGAGGAAGGCGGGCAGGTGGCTCTTGTTGAACTCTGCCGGCCGGTGCAGCGCAGCCACGGACCACACCGGCTCCAGGTGCGCGCCAAGCCGCGTCCGGCGTAGGCCCTGGTAGGCGGCCTGGTCCTGCTCGATCGTCGCGGCGTGCCACCAGAACATCAGGTCCGCGTCCGCTCGCAACCCGGCGACGTCGTAGAGCCCGCGAACGACGAGATCGTCCTCGCCCAGCTTCGCCAGCAGATCCTGCACCTCCTCGGCCATCTCTGCCCGCGTCGCCTCGTCCCGCGGCAGGGGCGAGCTCACCTTGAAGACCGACCACATCGCGTAGCGGATCGTCGCGTTGAGCTCCTTGATCCGTCGGGCCTTGGGGTTCTCCGGGTTGGGGGCGTTCTCCGGGTTGGACACCGGCTCCGGGTTCTGCGCGGGCTGCGCCGGCTGCGTCTGGCCCGCGGGGGTGGAGGGGTCGGGCTGGTCGGCGGTCACGGGGCTGTCGGTCATGCACCCCATTCTCGCCACCGCCCTCAGCGGGTGCCTTCGGGGGTGACCTGGGGGCTCATGCGCACGGTGTCCAGCCACCTCATGACGGGTGTCGCGGTGATGCCGTGAATGAGCACCGAGGCGAGGATCGTGAAGGCAACCGTCGCCCACAACAGCTCGGCCTGCCCGAAGGCAGCCTTGCCGAAGGCGTAGGCGACGTAGTAGATGGAGCCGACGCCGCGGACCCCGAAGAACGCGGTGGCCAGCCGTTCACGCGGACCCAACTGGCGGCCCGCATGGGTGTCGACGTCGTGTCCGCGGCCCAACGCCACCAGCCCGCACAGGGGTCGCACGATGAGGATAAGGGCGAGCCCCACGAACGCTCCCTGCCAGGTGAGATGGCCCAACAGGCCGTCGGCCAGCGTGACCCCGACGAGCATCAGGAGCAGGAGGGTGAGCAGGAGTTCGAGGCGCTCGATGACCTCGTGCATGTGCCGGTGGTAGCCGTGGGTGCGCTCCTGGGCCCGCAGCGTCAGCGCGGAGACGAAGACGGCGAGGAAACCCCAGCCCTGCAGCACCTCGGTCAGTCCGTAGACGGCGAGCGTCGCAGCCAGCGCGAGCAGCGGTTGCCCCTGGTCCGCCAGGCGCAGTGAGGCCACCCGGCTGCGGAAGGCGACGCGACCCAGCGCCCACCCGCCGAAGACCCCGACCGCGATCCCGATGGCGGTCTTGGCGAGCACCTCGTTCGCCAGCCAACCCCAGCCCCACTGCCCGACCGGCCCCACGGTGACGAGGTAGATCGCTGCATAGACGAACGGAAACGCGAAGGCGTCGTTGAACCCTGCCTCGGAGGTGAGCGCGAAGCGCACCTCGTCGTGCTCATCGATGTCGATCGCGCCCCCATCATCGCTCGGGTCGTCTCCATCGCTTCCCTGCCCAGCCTGCTCGGACCGGGATAACGTCGGGCCCCCGACCTGCACGTCGGCGGCGAGCACGGGGTCGGTCGGGGCGAGCGCCGCGCCCAGCAGGAGCGCCGCGGCCGGGGTCAGGCCCATGGCCCACCAGCCCAGGACGGCGACCGCCGCGATGCACATCGGCATCGCGATGAGCAGCAGCCGCCACGTCGAGCCCCACGACCGCCACGTCCGGGGGTGCAGCGGACGATCGATGGCCAGGCCCACCCCCATGAGCGCCACGATGACCGTCAACTCGGCGATGTGCTCGGTCGCCGCCGGGTGCTGCAGCGGGCTGATCGGCACGCCACCGGTCCACGGCAGCACCCCGACAACGACACCGACGACGATGAGGATGATCGGCGCCGAGGCCGGGAGGTTCTCGAGCACGGTCGGCAGAATGACCGCGAGCAGCAGCGCGAGCCCCACGACGAGGTAGAGCACATCGATGTTCACACTGCATCGTGTCACCCGCTCGCGGCTGTGTTGACACCCGCAAGAGCACCGATCCGGCCCCTTGCGCCCGCTGGCCATCTGCGCCCGGGCCACTTGGCGTTCAGACTGGTGCCTATGTCCGAGCTCTTGGCCCTCACGCCCCGCCAACAGCTGGCCGCCGGACGGCTTCCGCGTCGCCTCGTCCAGCTCTGGGTCGGCCTCTCGCTCTACGGCGTCTCGATGTCGATGATGCTGCGCAGTCGGCTTGGTCTGCCGCCTTGGGACGTCTTCCACTACGGCCTGATGGTGCATCTGCCGCTGACCTTCGGCACGATCGTCATCCTCGTGAGCTTCGTCGTCCTGCTGCTGTGGATTCCGCTGCGGCAGTGGCCCGGACTCGGGACCATCGCCAACGCGCTGTGGATCGGTGTGGCCACCGACCTCACCCTCGGCATCCTTGCGCCGACGGACGGACTGCCGGGCCGGATCGCCCTCCTGATCGGGGGGATCGCGCTCAACGGGCTGGCGGGCGCGCTCTACATCGGCGCACAGCTGGGCCCGGGCCCTCGCGACGGTCTCATGACCGGGCTGCATCGGCGCACGGGATGGAGCCTGCGCCTCGTGCGAACCGGCCTCGAGCTCGGCGTTCTCGTCGTGGGGTGGCTACTCGGTGGCGTCGTCGGCGCCGGGACCGTCTTCTACGCCCTGGCCATCGGCCCGCTCGTCCAGCGTTTTCTCCCGCGCTGCACCGTGCGACTCTCGCCACCGATTGCGGGCCCGAGGTCGCCCGCAGGTGCTGCGGGGGCCTCCTGCACCGGCTCGCGGGCGGCTACTCCCCCAGGCTCTTGACGAGCTCGACGATACGGGTGAGGACGTCTGGGTCTGTCTCGGGCGGGACCCCGTGACCCAGATTGAAGATATGCCCCGGAGCCTGGCGCCCCTGGGCGACGATGCGCCGCACGTGCTGCTCGACGACCGGCCAGGGCGCGAAGAGCAGCGCCGGGTCAAGATTGCCCTGGACTGCGTAGCCGCGACCCAGGCGGGCCGTCGCCTCGTCGAGGGCGACCCGGAAGTCGACACCGACGACGTCGGCTCCCGCCGAACCCATGGCGACCAGCAACTCTGAGGTGCCGACCCCAAAGTGGATCGTCGGGATGCCCTGGTCGGCGACGGCTGCCAAGGCGACGCGGGAGTGCGGCAGGACGAACTCTTCGTAGTCGCGATGCGAGAGTGCCCCGGCCCAGCTGTCGAAGAGCTGCACCGCCGAGACCCCGGCCTGTGCCTGGATCCGCAGAAAGGCCCCCGAGATCGCTGCGAGGCGGGCGCACAGCGCGTGCCATAGCTGCGGGTCGCCGTGCATGAGTGCCTTGGTCTTGGCGTGGGTGCGGCTCGGGCCGCCCTCGACGAGGTAGGAAGCCAGCGTGAACGGGGCCCCGGCGAAGCCGATGAGTGGCGTCGCACCGAGCTCGGCGACGAGCAGCCGAACCGACTCGGTGATGTCCGGGACGCGCTCGGGCGTGAGCGGCGGTAGGCGGTCGAGGTCGGCACGCGTCGCGAACGGCTGCGCGACGACGGGTCCGACGCCCGCGACGATGTCCAGGTCGACGCCGACCGCGGCGAGGGGAACGACGATGTCGCTGAAGAAGATGGCGGCGTCCACCCCGTGCCGGCGGACGGGCTGCAGAGTGATCTCGGTGACGAGATCGGGCCGCCGACAGGACTCCAGCATCCCCACGCCCTCCCGCAGCGCGCGGTATTCCGGCAGCGAGCGCCCGGCCTGCCGCATGAACCACACCGGGGGTCGCGGGCCCGGGTCGCGCCGGGCCGCCCGCACGAGCAGGCTGTCCGCAGGTGAAGCGGTGGGTGGGGCGGACGCGGGGTGGGCACTCACGGCCCGATCCTCGCACGCACGTCCGGCGTGGTGCCCACCGGGCGAGGCGCGCTCGGCCTACATTGCCTGACGTGAGCAGCCGCACGGCACCGGAGGTGTCCGCAGCGTTCGCGCAGGCCACGAAGGCCCTGCGCGATGTTCGGTTGCGCCCTGAGATCCACCTCGAGGAAATCCCGGCCCCGGCACGCATCGCGCCGCACTCGCTCGCCCTGTCCGGTGAGGTCGTGCAGGCCGGCTCCGACGAAGCGCTCGCCAACGGTCGATTCGTCGTCCTCTACGACCCGGCCTCCCCGGCCGCCTGGGAAGGGCCGTGGCGCGTCGTCACGTTCGCCCGCGCCGCCCTGGAGGCCGAGCTCGGCGCCGAACCCCTGCTCGGCGAGGTCGGGTGGTCGTGGCTGACCGACGCCATCCACGACAGCGGCGCCGGTTATCGCGCCCTGGGCGGCACCGTGACCCGGGTCGTCTCGGAGTCCTTCGGCGGCCTCTCCGAGCGCGAGCCGGACGTCGAGCTCGAGATACGCGCCAGCTGGTCGCCCAGTGGCCCCGAGCTCGGCGAGCACCTGCAGATCTGGAGCGAATTGCTGTGCACCGTGGCGGGCCTGCCGCCGCTGCCCGAAGGTGTGACGGCCCTGCCCAGCCAGCGACGGTAGACTAGGCCGGTCATGCCGCAGGTGCCACTCCACTTTTCCGACGCCCCCGAGGCGCGCTCCGGCGCGCCCGCGACCCCCGACCCGCCCGTCACTCGGGTCGCCCCGGTCAGCCAGGCCAACGGCACGCCCATCCACGGGGAGGCCGGCCGCGACGACTCGGCTGCCCAGGAGGATTCCACCGACGGCTCGGCTGCCCAGGGCGCCGGCACCGAGGGCACGCACCCGGACGGTGACCCGACCAGCACTGCGGAGCCGACGCCGATCCCGATTTTGGACCGACCCGCGGACGGGGTGCCCGACGTCGTCGCCGACGAGCGTGCGCTGGTCGCGGCCGCCGCGGCACTGGCGGCCGGCACCGGGCCGGTCGCGGTCGACGCCGAGCGAGCCTCTGGCTACCGCTACGGTCAACGCGCCTATCTCGTCCAGCTGCGCCGCGAGGGCGCGGGCACATTCCTCATCGACCCGATCGCGGTGCCGGACCTACAGCCACTGTCGGTGGCACTGCAGGACGCCGAGTGGATCGTGCACGCCGCGACCCAAGACCTGCCGTGCCTGGCCGAGGTCGGGCTCCGCCCGAGCCGCATCTTCGACACCGAACTCGGGGCTCGGCTGGCGGGGCTCCCCCGGGTCGGCCTGTCAGCCGTCCTGGAGCACTACCTCAACGTGCGGTTGGCCAAGGAGCATTCGGCCGCCGATTGGTCGACACGCCCGCTGCCCGAGCCGTGGCTACGCTACGCCGCGCTCGACGTCGAACTGCTCGGCAGCCTGCGCGACGCCCTCGAGGCAGACCTGCGCGGCCAGGGCAAGCTGGGTTGGGCCCGTGAGGAATTCGACCACCTGCTCGGCTTCACGGGGCCGGCGCCACGCGTCGACCCGTGGCGGCGCGCCTCGGGGTTGCACAAGGTGCGGGGTCGGCGCAGCGCCGCCGTCGTGCGCGAGCTCTGGTATGCCCGCGACGCCGTCGCGCGGTCCCGCGACCTGTCCCCGGGCCGCGTGCTACCCGACCTTGGACTGCTCGACATCGCTCGGGCCGCCCCCACGACGTCGGCCGAACTCACCCAGGCAAGCCACCACAAGGGAGCCCATCGGCACGGCCAGGCTTGGCTTGATGCCGTAGCCCGCGGCCGGGCTGTGCCCGACGAAGAGCTCCCCCCGGCGACGCTTCCGAGCGATGCCCCGCCCCCGGCCCGAGCGTGGGCCGACCGTGACCCGGCGGCGGCGGCGCGCCTTGCTCAGGTGCGCGAGGCGATGCTCGCCTACTCGCAGGAGCACACACTGCCCGTCGAGAATCTGCTGTCCCCGGACACATTGCGGCGCGTCCTGTGGAGCCCCCCGAGCGACGGCGATGTCGTCGTCGCGCTGCGCCAGCGGGGGGCCCGGCCGTGGCAGGTCGCCGTGGTCGCACCGCTCGTCGAGCGCGCGCTGCGCGAACACCCCTCGTCCTGACTAGATCGCCCGATTCGCAGACGCGCCCCGACACCACCGCCGTGACACGGCCCTCTACTGGTCGGTAACATGGCGGATGATTCGAGGCGCGCACCATGGCGCCGCCCACCGCACGAGGGAGTCATCCGTGTCAGTAAGTCGCCCCGAGGTCGTCTTCGTCGATGGCGTCCGCACCCCCTTCGGCAAGGCCGGCCCGAAGGGGATCTACACCCAAACCCGGGCCGACGATCTCGTGATCGCCTGCATGCGCGAGCTGATGCGCCGCAACCCGCAGCTGCCCCCCGAGCGCGTCGGTGACGTGGCCATCGCCGCGACCACCCAGATCGGCGACCAAGGGCTGACGATCGGCCGGCTCGCTGCGCTGCTCTCGGGGCTGCCCAACAGCGTGCCCGGATACTCCGTCGACCGGATGTGCGCCGGCGCCCTGACGGCCGTGACGGGTGTGGCCGGGTCGATCGCCTTCGGGGCCATCGACGTCGCGATCGCCGGTGGAGTCGAGCACATGGGGCGCCATCCGATGGGAGAGGGCGTCGACCCCAACCCGCGGATCATCGCCGAGAGGCTCGTCGACCCCTCGGCCCTCGTCATGGGATCCACGGCCGAGAACCTGCACGACCGCTACCCCAGCCTGACCAAGGAGCGCTGCGACGCCTATGCCGTGGCCTCCCAGCGCAAGTTCGCCAAGGCGGTTGCGGAGGGGCACATCCAGCCGGACCTCGTACCGGTGGCGCTGCGACACGACGAACTCGGTTACGGCGTTGCGACGCGGGACCAGGCGCCTCGTCCCGATGCGACGTTGGAGGGGTTGGCCGGCCTGAAGACGCCGTTCCGGCCGCACGGGCGGGTCACGGCCGGTAACGCCGCGGGTCTCAACGACGGTGCGACGGCCTGCCTGATCGCCTCCGCCGAGGCCGCCGACGAGCTCGGCCTGCCCGCCAAGATGCGTCTCGTCTCGTTTGCCTTCGTCGGTGTGGAGCCGGAGGTCATGGGCGAGGGGCCGATCCCGGCGGCCGAGAAGGCGCTGGCCACCGCCGGGCTGACCTGCAAGGACATCGACCTCTTCGAGCTCAACGAGGCGTTCGCCGTCCAGGTCCTGGCCTTCCTGGAGCACTTCGAGATCCCGGACGACTCGCCCAAGGTCAACCCGTGGGGCGGCGCGATCGCTGTCGGACATCCGCTCGCCTCATCCGGCGTGCGGCTGATGACGCAGCTGGCGCGCGAGTTCGAGGAGCGCCCGGAAGCGCGCTACGGCATGACGGCGATGTGCATCGGGATCGGCATGGGCGCCGCCCTCATCTGGGAGAATCTCGCGCCGCACGCGACCCGCGATGCACGAGAACCGGCGCAGGACCCTGTGCCTGACCGCGACACCGACACGACGAAGGACGAGGCATGAGCACCACCGATCTGGCGGCAGCCTTCACCGACGAGGTCGTGACGCGGGCCCTCGTCCGCGACGTGGAGTTGCCCGGTGGCGCCGGAACGCTGGCCCTGGTCACCCTCGACAACGGTCGCGACCACACGAAGCCCAACACCCTCGGGCCGGCGGGTCTGGCACGTCTACGCGACGTCGTCGCGGACCTTGCGGCGCGGGCCCGCACCGCGCAGATCCAGGCCGTCGGCTTCACCGGCAAGCCGTTCATGTTCGCGGTCGGCGCCGACCTGACCGGTGTGCCGAAGGTGTCCAGCCGGCAGGCAGCGCGATCCATCGCCCAGCTCGGACACGAGGTGTACGCCGCGATCGGCGATCTGCCGGTGCCGACGTTCGCCTTCGTCAACGGTGCTGCGATGGGTGGCGGCGTGGAGTTGGCGCTGTCGTGTACGTACCGCACGATGTCGGCCGGTGTGCCCGCCGTGGCGCTCCCGGAGTGCTTCCTGGGGCTGGTGCCGGGCTGGGGCGGCTGCTGGCTGATGCCGAACCTCGTGGGCATCGGGTCCGCCCTCAAGGTCATCATCGAGAACCCGCTCAACAGCAACCGGATGCTGACCGGTGCGCAAGCCGCTGCCCTCGGGATGGCCGATGCCCTGCTGGAGCCGGCCGACGTCCTCGTCGAGTCCATCCGGTGGGCCGCGGGCGTGCTGGCCGGGCGCGTGAGCGTCGAGCGCGCCTGCGTCGATCGCGACGAGCGAGCCTGGGACGCGGCGATCTGCGCCGCCCGCGAGCAGGTGCTGGCCCGCACGGGCGGTGCGGCTCCGGCCCCCCTGCGCGCGCTGGACCTGTTGTCGGCCGCGCGGACCGCCGATCGCGACGCCGGCTTCGCCGCCGAGGACGAGGCCCTGGCCGACCTGCTGATGAGCCCCGAACTCCGGGCTGCGCTCTATGCCTTCGACCTCGTCCAGAAGCGCGCGCGACGGCCCGCGGGCGCCCCCGAGCAGTCCCTGGCCCGCCCGGTCACCAAGGTCGGCGTCGTCGGCGCCGGGCTGATGGCCTCACAACTCGCGCTGCTCTTCGTGCGGCGCCTCGAGGTGCCGGTCGTCATGACGGACCTGGACGCCGAGCGCGTCGAGCAGGGCCTGCGATATGTCACGGACGAGATCGACAAGCTCGCGGCCAAGGGGCGTATCGGCGCGGACAAGGCTCGCCGATACCGCGCCCTTGTTACCGGCGCGACGGACAAATCCGCCTTCGCTGACGCCGAGTTCGTCATCGAGGCCGTCTTCGAGGAGATGGGGGTGAAGAAGGAGGTGCTGGCGCAGGTCGAAGCCGTCGTGGGGCCCGAAACGGTCCTCGCCACGAACACCTCGTCGCTGTCGGTCACGGCCATGGCGGCAGACCTGCAGCACCCGCAGCGCGTCGTGGGCTTCCACTTCTTCAACCCCGTCGCGATCATGCCGCTGCTTGAGATCGTGCGGAGCACCGGCGCTCAGGCGACCGACGAGGCGACGCTCGCCACGGCCTTCCTGGTGGCGAAGACGCTGCGGAAATCCGCGATCCTGGTGCGCGACTCACCGAGTTTCATCGTCAACCGGCTGCTCGGGCGGTTCCTGAGCGAGATCGGACGGATCGTCGACGAGGGGACGCCGATCGAGGTCGTCGAGGGTGCCTTCGCAGGCGTGACCCCGATGAGCCCGTTCACCCTCATCGAGCTCGTCGGACCGGCGATCGCCCTGCATAACAACGAGACTCTGGCAGCAGCATTCCCGGAGCGATTCATCGTGCCGCAGACGCTGCGCAATCTCGTCGACGCGGGTCGCCGCGGCTTCTACATCCACGACGCATCCGGCTCGCGACTCGACCCCGAGGCGCTGGCCCTCGTGCCGACTCCCAGCGGTTCGAGCATCCTGGATAGCGCGGGAGTGCGCGACACCGCCCTCGCCGGGCTTGCCCAAGAGGCGCGTCTGATGCTCGACGAGGGCGTCGTTTCCGCGCCGATGGACCTGGATCTGGCCCTGATCACCGGCGCCGGTTTCGCATTCTGGAACGGCGGTCTGACGCCGCTCCTGGACCGCACGGGGATCTCGCAACAGGTCACCGGCCAGCGCTTCCTCCCGCTTGGAGTGGCCGAAGCAGGGCACTGAAGACGCGCCATTGAGGCACCAGAGCCGGGCGCGACCGGAGCGGGATTTCCGGTTGCGCCCGGCCCTCATGCCACAATGGGTCGATCGTCCAGCTCGAGTGCGGCAGGAAGCCCGCTGGAGCGTCGCGCTGTGGTGGGGCGGGCAACTGGCCTGACGCCGTTCAGCCGCGATATCTCACATATGAGCTAGCATCGGGAGCCATGAGTGACACGTACCTCGCACGGATCGGCACCCTCATCCGGGATGCGCGAAGGCACCAGGACATGACGCAGAACGAACTTGCGGAGCTGCTCGGCACGAGCCAGAGCGCTGTCGCCCGGATCGAGCAGGGCAAGCAGAACCTCAGTCTCGAGATGCTGTCTCGGATCGGGGAGAATCTCGACTCCCAGTTCGTGTCCTTGGGTACCTCCGGGCCCCAGCACCTGCGCATCGAGGGCGGCACGAAGCTGTCGGGCTCCATCGATGTCAAGACGAGCAAGAACGCCGCAGTCGCGCTGCTGTGCGCCTCGCTGCTGAACCGAGGCAAGACGACGCTGCGCAGCTTGGCTCGCATCGAGGAGGTCAACCGCATCCTCGAGGTGCTCGCCAGCATCGGGGTCCGCACGCGCTGGTTGCCGGACAGCAACGACCTGGAGATCGTGCCGCCACCGCATCTGGACCTTGCGGCCATGGATGAGGAGGCCGCCCGGCGCACCCGCACGGTCATCATGTTCTTCGGCCCGCTGCTGCACGAGTTCAACGAGTTCCGCCTCCCCTACGCCGGTGGTTGCGATCTGGGTTCGCGCACGATCGAGCCGCACATGAACGCGCTGCGCCACTTCGGGCTCACGGTGGAGGCGACGAGCGGCTTCTACGATGCCTATGTCGATACCGCAGTGGGCCCGACGTGCGCGATCGTGCTCACCGAGCGTGGCGACACGGTGACGGAGAACGTGCTCATGGCGGCCGCTCGGCACGACGGGGTCACCGTCATTCGTAACGCGAGCCCAAACTACATGGTTCAGGATCTGTGCTTCTTCCTCGAGAAGCTCGGGGTGCGGATCGAGGGCATCGGCTCGACGACCTTGACCGTGCACGGGGTGCGCAAGATCGACGTGGACGTCGAGTACTCCCCGTCGGAGGACCCGATCGAAGCGATGAGCCTGCTCGCAGCGGCCGTCGTCACCAAGTCCCAGATCACGATTCGACGCGTGCCGATCGAGTTCATGGAGATCGAGCTCGCGCTGCTCACCGAGATGGGCATGGAGTTCGAGCTGACGCCGGAGTACCCGTCGGCCAACGAGCTGACGCGGCTCGTCGACCTCACGACGATCCCGGGGCCGCTCAAGGCGCCGATCGACAAGATCCACCCGATGCCTTTCCCGGGGCTCAACATCGACAATCTGCCGTTCTTCGCGCTCATTGCGGCGTGCGCC
>JAUNUZ010000030.1:0-249 GCA_030537915.1 Micrococcales bacterium | reverse complement strand
CATCGCAGCCGAGGCCGAGGGCCGTACCCTCATCCACGACTGGGTGTATGAGAACCGCGCGATCTACCTGACCGAGCTGACCAAGGTCGGCGCCAAGGTCCAGCTGCTCGACCCGCACCGGGTGCTCATCGACGGCCCCACCCGCTGGCGCGCCGCCGAGGTCATCTGTCCGCCGGCGCTGCGCCCCGGCGTCGTCGTGCTCATCGCGATGCTCGCCGCGCCCGGGGTGTCGGTGCTGCGCAACGTCTA
>JAUNUZ010000502.1 GCA_030537915.1 Micrococcales bacterium | reverse complement strand
CGGACCCGCGGGTGGCCGGGTTCGCTAAGGGCGCGCGGTCGTTTGCTTCAGCGTTCGCACAGGTGGCAGCACTAGTCTGAAAGTCGGGTGCACCCAGTGGGGCGCGCCTCTTGTGCGCCTACCGGAAGGGCTTGGCCAGTGGAGTTGTCCTACCTGGACGCCGTTATCCTCGGCATCGTCGAGGGGCTTACCGAATACCTTCCGGTGTCCTCGACAGGCCATCTGACCATCACGGAAAAGCTGCTCGGCCTGCGCATCGACAACCCAACCGTCACGGGCTACACCGCAACTATCCAGATCGGTGCGATCGCGGCCACCCTGTTGTACTTCTGGAAGGACATCGTCCGCCTCCTCAAGGCCTGGGTGTCCGGCCTTCGTGATGCCTCGGTGCGCAATCACGACTACACGCTCGCGTGGGCCGTCATCGCCGGCTCGATCCCTGTCGGTATCGTCGGTTTCTTCGGCCGCCACCTCATCGAGGGCCCGCTGCGCAGCCTCTGGGTGGTCGCGGCCGCGCTCATCGTGTGGAGCTTCGCCATGTGGTTCGCGGAGATCGTTTACGGTCGCAGGGTCGCCGCCGGCCAGGAGCGCGGCGAGGACGATGTGACGATCCGCGACGGCGTCATCCTCGGTCTCGTCCAGTGCCTCTCGCTCGTCCCCGGGGTCTCGCGCTCCGGCGCCACGATCTCGGCCGGCCTGTTCGCCGGCATCAACCGCGTGGTGGCGACCCGGTTGTCCTTCTTCATGGCAATCCCGGCCCTCACGGCGGCGGGTCTCTTCGGCCTCAAAGATGTCGACACCGCGATCATCCCCATCGGCCCGATGATCGTCGGCGTCGTCGTTTCGTTCGTCGTCGCCTACGCCTCGATCGCCTGGTTGCTGCGCTTCGTCGCGCACAACTCGCTGCGTGCCTTCATCTTCTATCGGCTCGCGATCGGCGCCATCCTCATGGTGGTTCTGGGGGCGGGCTGGATGGCCGCGACCTGAGCCCGCTGGACCGTGTCGCGTCTGCTAAAGCCATTTGGAGCGGCGGAACAGTACGTAGAGCAGGGTGACGACGCCGAGCATGAGGCCGAGGACGAGGTAGTAGCCATACGCCCAGTCCAGCTCGGGCATGTTCGCGAAGTTCATGCCGTAGACGCCCGCGACCATCGTCGGCACGGCAGCCATCGCCACCCAGGCCGAGATCTTGCGCATGTCGTCGTTCTGCTGCACGGATACCTGGGCCAGGTACGCGGACAATATGTCCCCCAGCAGCCGGTCGTAGGTTTCGGTGTGCTCGACGACTTGGAGTAGATGGTCGAGCACGTCGCTAAAGAAGGGGCGCAGCCTCTTGGGTACCAGGGTGCGCTCGTCACCGTGCACCATGCGCCGCAGCGGCGACACCAGCGGCACCGCGGCTCGCTTGAACTCCAACACCTCGCGTTTGAGCTTGTAGATGTCAGATCCCTGAATGTCCCGGGAGCCGGCGAAGACCGCGTCTTCGATGGTGCCGAGGTCATCGGCGAGCTCCAGATCGATCTCGCGGTAGGTGTCGACGACACGGTCGAGCACGCCGTGCATGACCGCGACAGCGCCGCAGCGCAGCAGTGTGGGCGACGCGTCGAGGTGCTGTCGCACCCCGGCGAGGGGATTGGCCTCACCCTTGCGGACCGTGAGCACGAACTGATCGCCGACGAACATCATGAGCTCACCGGTCTCGACGTCCGAGGTGGCCTCGACATAGCGCAGGG
>JAUNUZ010000501.1 GCA_030537915.1 Micrococcales bacterium | reverse complement strand
AGACCACGACGATCCCCGCACCCGACCAGGCGCTGCCCGGTCGGGCTGCCCAGCCGCGACCGGTGGGCGAGCACCTCGTGCTCAAGACCCCGGTCGTCACCGACGAGGTGCCTACGGGCCACGAGGTGGCGGTCTTCGGCCTGGGCTGCTTCTGGGGCGCCGAGGAGATCTACTGGCAGCTGCCGGG
Source organism: Micrococcales bacterium (assembly GCA_030537915.1). GTDB lineage: Bacteria > Actinomycetota > Actinomycetes > Actinomycetales > Dermatophilaceae > Kineosphaera. The sequence continues at coordinate 1,547 of JAUNUZ010000501.1, read as the reverse complement.
GGTGTGGTCGACCTCGGTCGGGTACGCCGGCGGCAGCACGCCGAACCCGACGTATGAGGAGGTGTGCAGCGGGCAGACCGGCCATACCGAGTCCGTCCGGATCGTCTTCGACCCTGCGGTGATCTCCTACGCCGACCTGGTCAAGAGGTTCTTCGAGATCCACGACCCGACCCAGGGCATGCGCCAGGGCAATGACGTCGGCAGCCAGTACCGCTCCGCCCTCTACGTCACGTCAGCCGAGCAGGAGAAGACGGCACGCGAGCTGACCGAGGTCTACGGTGCCGAGCTGGCCCGGCGTGGTCTCGGCGAGATCACCACCGAGATCCGTCCGGCTGAGGATGCGGGATACTTCTTCGCCGAGGACTCCCACCAGCAGTACCTCGCCCGCAACCCCTTCGGCTATCGCTGTCACGCCAACACCGGCGTTGCCTTCCCCGCCTGAGACGCGAACGGGCGGCGAGTCTGGAGACCCGCCGCCCGCTGCGCGCAGGGATCACCCCAGCGCGGCCACCGCAGCCACCACGTCGACGAGGCCGTAGCCCTTGTCGAAGGACGTCGTGCCGAGCGCGCCGGGCTCATAGACAGCGCCGGAGGCGTACTTGTAGGCAGACACCTTGAGCGCCTGCTCGATCTCGGCCGGGGTCGCGGCCGGATTGGCCTGGAACAGCTGCGCCACGATCCCCGCGATGTGCGGTGCCGCCATCGAAGTGCCGCTGATCGTGTTGAAGGTGCCGATGTCGAGCGGACCGGGACCGTTGCGGAAGTCGAGACCGGTCGTGCAGATCGCAAGGTAGATCCGACACGAGGACGTGATCGCCTCACCCGGTGCGGAGATGTCGGGGTAGGTCGCCTGCTCACCGGCGAGGCCCCGTGAGCTGAAGTCCGACACGGCGCCGTCTCGGGTGCCCGTGCCCTGGTCGAAGTAGGACGCCACCGACAAGATGCCGCCGGTCTGGTCCTGACCGGGCGGGTTCGACAGGTTGGCGGAGCCGTCGCCGCCGTCGTTGCCGTTGGCCCACACGGTCACCACGCCTTCGGCTGCCAGCGCCCGCTGAAGTTTGACGGTCGCCGACTCGGGGTCGATCTCACCGCCGCCGGTGGGGCCGTAGGAGTTGTTGGTGACCTTGATCGGCGGGCAGGTCGTGGCCGGGACGCCCGCGCCACACGGAGCGGCATGATTCTCCAGTACCCAGTTGAGAGCCGAGTCGGCGCCGAGGATCACCAGGCCGGCACCCGTCGAGATGGAGACGAGCTTGGCACCGGGCGCGGCGCCCTGGAGCTTCGTCCCGTCGCTCAAGGTCGTCGGGCGACCTGCCACGATGCCGTTAACGTGGGTCCCGTGACCGCCGGCCGACAAGGTGTCGGTGTCGATGAAGTTGGGCAGCCTCTGGACGGTGCAGAGCTCCCCGACCGGAGCGCAGATCGCCTTGAGGTTGGCGACGACGGCACTCGAACCGTCGCCGTCCTTGAGATAGGGGTGGGTCGGGTCGACACCCGAGTCGATGACCGCGACGCTGACGCCCTTGCCGGTCAGCGCGCTACCGTCC
>JAUNUZ010000029.1 GCA_030537915.1 Micrococcales bacterium | reverse complement strand
TCCGCCCCCGACCGGTGCGCCCGCACCTGCCGTGCCGCCCAATGATCTGCCTACGAAGGACGCACCTGTGAACGACTATTACGCCGAGCTCGGCGTCTCCCGCGATGCCTCGGTGGAGGACATCAAGCGTGCCTACCGGCGCAAGGCGCGCAAGCTGCACCCGGACGTCAACCCCGGGCCGGAGGCCGAGGCCGAGTTCAAGCAGGTCTCGCAGGCCTACGACGTGCTCTCGGACCCGCAGAAGAAGCGCGCCTTCGACGCGGGCTCCGACCCGTATGCGGGCGCGGCTGACGGTTTCGGCGCGGGCTTCTCCTTCACGGACATCATGGACGCCTTCTTCGGCGGCGGGGCGGGCGCGGGGCGCGGTCCCCGGTCTCGGCGTCAGCGAGGTCAGGACGCTCTGATCCGCCTGGACATCGACCTGCGCACCGCGGTCTTCGGAGAAGAGGAGGAGGTGACGGTCGACACGGCCGTCGCCTGCGGGACGTGCCAAGGCGAGGGCGCCCAGCCCGGCACCGGCACCCGCACGTGTGAGGCCTGCGGTGGTCACGGCGAGGTGCAGCAGGTGCAGCGCTCGTTCCTCGGGCAGGTCATGACGTCCCGGCCGTGCGCGAACTGCCAGGGTTTCGGCTCGGTCATCATCAACCCCTGCTTCGAGTGCTCGGGGCACGGCCGGGTCCGCACGCGCCGCAACCTCACGCTAAAGGTGCCCGCCGGTGTCGATACGGGAACCCGGATTCAGCTGGCCGGCGAGGGTGAGATCGGCCCCGGCGCCGGCCCGGCCGGTGACCTCTACGTCGAGATCGCCGTGCGACCTCATGAGACCTTCCAGCGGCGCGGCGACGACCTGCACTGCGTCCTCGAGGTGCCGATGACAGCCGCGGCGCTCGGCACTCGCCTCCCGATCGAGACCCTGGACGGGGCTGAGACCGTCGAGGTTCGTCCGGGCACTCAGTCCGGCGAGGTGCACACCCTCAAGGGGCGCGGCGTCACGCACCTGCGCGGCACCGGTCGCGGCGACCTGCTCGCCCAGTTCCGAGTTGTCACGCCGACCAAACTCGCCGGCGAGCAGGAGGATCTCCTGCGTCGGCTGGCCACCCTGCGCGGTGAGGAACAGCCCAGTGGCAGCCTGACCCACGTCGAGAACGCGGGCCTCTTCGGCAAGCTGCGTGAAGCTTTCCGGGGCAAGTGACCGCGCACCTCTACCTCGTCGCGGCCGGCAGCCTGGCGGGTCGGGGCCCCGGCGACGTCATCGACCTCGATGGTGACGAGGGGCACCACGCTGCCACGGTCAAGCGGGCACGCGTCGGGGAGGAGTTGCTCGTCGCCGACGGGGTCGGCGTGCTCGCGCGGGGCGTCATCGAATCGGTCGGGCCGGGCTCACCTCAAAAGATGGGCCGGGTGGCCGGTGGCGAGTCGCCGCGCAGGAGAGGCGCAGTCGTACGGGTACGCATCGCAGTGGTGGGGCCCGTGTCCGTCCCCGGACCTCGGTTCGTGCTTGCGCAGGCCCTGGCCAAGGGCGGCCGTGACGAACTGGCAGTCGAGACGGCGACCGAGCTGGGAGTCGATGAGATCCTGCCGTGGCAGGCCGCGCGAAGCATCGTCAGCTGGCGAGGTGATCGCGGTTCTCGCTCCCGCGCGAAGTGGCAGTCCACCGCACGCGCAGCCGCCAAGCAGTCGCGCCGCGCATTGATCCCGCATGTGGCGGCGGCCCTCACGACGGCCGGTCTCGTCGAGCGCACCCGCGTCGCCGCGGCGACCCTCGTGCTGCACGAGGACGCGACCCTGCCGCTACCCCTCGTCCAGCTGCCGACCGACGGTGACGTCCTGGTTGTCGTCGGCCCCGAGGGCGGTATCGATCCCGACGAGCTCCGGGCGCTGACCGACGCCGGAGCCATGGTGGTGCGCCTCGGACCCGAGGTGCTACGGGCCTCGACCGCGGGACCTGCGGCGCTGGCCGTGCTGTGCGCGCGCACCCGCTGGCGTGCCCCTGGATGTGGGTGACGTCCACGCCCGTACCGGCTCCCCAACCGGATGCGACTCTCCCAGCCGAGTGCGGCGGCGTCCCCTCGGGGGTCGGCCGCGACGGCTTCTTCGGGGCGGTGTGTCGTGGGCGTGAAGACCTTGTCGATCATGCTGCTGCTTGAGAATCGCGGTCCGATCGTAGACTGGTGACTGACATGACTGACACACCTGCAGAGTCCCGAACGGGACATACCCCCCTGAACGAGCCCGCTGCCGCCGAGTCCACCGCGCCGGAGCGGCGCACGGTCGTGATTCCGCCGGAGATCTCGATGGTTTCGGTCCTCGGCCCGCACGACGAACTGCTGCGCACCATCGAGCGATCTCTGCCGACCATCGACGTCCATGTGCGCGGCAACGAGGTCCACCTCATGGGCCCACCGGACGTCGTCGACCTGGCCGATCACCTCATCGGTGAGCTGCTCGTCATCGTGGCGGCCGGTCAGCCGCTGAACCGAGATGCGGTCGAGCGCTCGGTGCGAATGTTGCAAGAGCGCACCCGCGAACGCCCCGCCGATGTGCTGACCACGAATATCGTCAGCAATCGGGGTCGCACGATCCGCCCGAAGACGCTCAACCAGAAGCGCTACGTCGACGCGATAGACGAGCACACGATCGTCTTCGGGATCGGTCCGGCCGGCACCGGCAAGACCTATCTCGCGATGGCGAAGGCTGTGCAGGCGTTGCAGGCCAGGCAGGTGAACCGCATCATCCTCACCCGGCCCGCGGTCGAGGCGGGGGAGCGGCTGGGCTTCCTGCCGGGCACGTTGAACGACAAGATCGACCCCTACCTGCGACCGCTCTACGACGCGTTACACGACATGATCGATCCGGATTCGATCCCGCGGCTCATGGCCGCCGGCACGATCGAGGTCGCACCGCTGGCCTACATGCGCGGTCGTAGCCTCAACGACTCGTTCATCATCCTCGACGAGGCGCAGAACACCTCGCCGGAACAGATGAAGATGTTCCTGACCCGGCTCGGCTTCGGCTCCAAGATCGTCGTGACCGGCGATATCACGCAGGTCGACCTGCCCGGCGACACGATGTCGGGTCTGCGGATCGTTCAGGACATCCTCGCCGACGTGAATGACGTGCACTTCTCCTACCTGACCAGCCACGACGTGGTGAGGCATCGGCTCGTTGGGGCGATCGTGGATGCCTACGGCCGCTGGGATGCGACCCGTCCGACCTCTGGATCGACCTCGCGTCCGGCCCCTGGATCGGCTCCTGGGTCCGCCGCCGGATCCGCACAGGCCCGGATCGTCGACCACCGCCGCAGCGGTCGAAGGACCTCATGAGCATCGAGGTCCTCAACGAGTCGGGGCATCGCGTCGACGAGGTCGAGCTCGTCCAATGCGCCCGTTACGTCATGGACGAGATGCGCGTCCACCCGCGGGCGGAGTTGTGCATCAAGCTCGTCGACGAGGACGCGATGGAGGTCCTGCACGTGCAGTGGATGGACCTGCCCGGGCCGACCGATGTCATGAGCTTCCCCATGGATGAGTTGCAACCTGGGCGCGACGGTGTCGAGCCGATCGACGGCATTCTCGGCGACGTCGTCCTGTGCCCCACGGTTGCCGCAGCCCAGGCCGCGCAGGCGGGGCACACCCCGGCTGAGGAACTGCTGCTGCTCACGACGCACGGCATCCTGCACCTGCTCGGCTTCGATCACGCGGAGCCGGCCGAGGAGAAGGAGATGTTCGAGCTGCAGCGCACGCTCCTGCTCACCTTCCTCGCCGCCCGCCGCGGTTCGTGAGCCGCACCCACCGCGCGATGAGTATCCGATGACACTTGGCTTCGTCCTGGCGTTCTTCGCCTGTCTCTGGCTGGCGTTCCTTCTCTCGGCTGCTGAGGCTGCGTTGCAGCGCGTTACGCGCGGCGGGGCCCAGGAACTGTTCGACGAGGGTCGCCGCGGGGCGCGCTCGCTGCAGATCGTCACCTCCGACAGCGCCGGCTATCTATCGGTGACGACCTTCGTACGCATCACGCTCGAAATGACCGCGGCCGTGGTCGCCACGATCGTCGCCTACGACTATTTCGACGCCGTCTGGGAGGTGTTGCTCTTCGCCGTCGCAGTCCTGGCCGTGGCCTCGTTCGTCATCGTCGGCGTCAGCCCCCGCACCCTGGGCCGCCAGAACGCGGTCGGGATCTCGTTGGCGGCCGCACCCGTCGTCGTCTGGCTACGACGCATCCTCGGCCCGCTGGCGCGGCTGCTCGTCACGGTCGGTAACGCCGTGACGCCCGGCAAGGGGTTTCGCGACGGACCGTTCGAGTCCGAGGCCGAACTGCGGGAGCTCCTCGACCTCGCTGGCGACAACCAGCTCATCGAGGAGGAGGAGCGCGAGATGCTGCACTCGGTCTTCGAACTCGGGGACACGATCGCGCGGGAGGTCATGGTCCCGCGTCCTGACATGATCACCATCGAGCAGACCAAGAAGCTGCGCCAAGCGATGTCGCTCTTCCTGCGGGGTGGTTTCTCGCGGCTCCCGGTCCTTGGCGAGGACGCCGACGATCCGGTCGGACTCCTGTACTTCAAAGATGTGGCCCGGCGGCTACACGACGACCCGCAAGCCAGCGGCCTGACCGTCGACCACGTGATGCGCCCCGTGTGGTTCACCCCCGACAGCAAGCCCGTCGACGCGCTCATGCGCGAGATGCAGCGCGACCAGACCCACATGGCCATCGTCGTCGACGAATACGGCGGCACCGCGGGGCTCGTCACCATCGAGGATCTCATCGAGGAGATCGTCGGAGAGATCTCCGACGAGCACGACCGAGAGGGTCCCGGCGTCGAGGAGGGTCCCGACGGCACGACCCGCGTGCCCGCGTCCATGCACGTCGACGACTTCGCCGAACTCTTCGACGTCGACATCGAAGAGGAGGACGTCGACACCGTCGGTGGCCTGCTCACCCAAGCTCTCGGCGGCGTCCCGATCCTCGGCTCCCGCGCCGAGGTCGAAGGACTCGAACTGCGCGCCGAAAAGATGGCCGGACGTCGCCACCGGATCGCGAGTATCCTCGTGCGTCGGCTGGTCCCGCCCGTGGACCCTGACGAAGGAGGCTCCTCGTGAGCGACGGAACCGGCCCTGGACACACTGCTGACCCTGGCGACCCCGACCTCGAGACCGATCGCGAACGCATCACGCAGCTGCCCTTTCGGCAGTCTGACACCTACCGAGCCGGCTTCGCTTGTGTCGTCGGGCGACCGAACGCCGGCAAGTCGACCTTGACCAATGCCCTCGTCGGCGAAAAGGTCGCCATCACCTCGAGCAAGCCGCAGACGACCCGCCACACGATCCGCGGCATCCTCACGTCGGACACCGCCCAGCTCGTGCTCGTCGACACCCCGGGCCTGCACAAGCCGCGCACCCTGCTCGGGCAGCGCCTCAACGACCTCGTCCGCCAGACCCTCCTCGAGGTCGACGTCATCGCCTTCTGCCTACCCGCCGACCAGAGGATCGGTCCGGGCGACCAGTTCATCGCCAAGGAGTTGGCAGAGCTGCGACGCGCCCGACGCTGCCCCGTCATCGCCCTCGCCACGAAGTCCGATCTCGTCGACAAGCGCCGCCTGGTCGAGCACCTCATCGCCATCGATGCCCTCGGCGCCTGGGAGGCCATCGTGCCCTGCTCCGCCACCCGCGGCCATCAGGTGCAGGACGTAGTCGAAGTCCTCACCGCCCACCTGCCGCTCTCACCGCAGCTCTACCCCGACGGTGTCCTCACCGACGAGCCCGAGGCCGTCATGATCGCCGAACTCGTCCGCGAGGCTGCCCTCGAGGGCGTCCGCGACGAACTTCCGCACAGCATCGCCGTCGTCGTCGAGGAAATGCTCGCGCGCGAGGGGCGCCCCGAGGGCAAGCCACTCCTGGACGTGCGTGTCAACCTATTCGTCGAGCGCGACAGCCAGAAGGCGATCGTCATCGGCCGGGGTGGATCTCGTCTGCGTGAGGTCGGCACGAACGCCCGGGCTGACATCGAGAAGCTGCTCGGCCAGCGCGTCCACCTCGACCTCCACGTCAAGCTTGCCAAGGACTGGCAGCGCGACCCGCGCCAGCTGCGACGCCTGGGCTTCTAGCGATCCACCCGACCCGCGCTCCTTTGCGGGCTTCGCTGCGCCGCCTTGCGAAGCCCATGGGTCGGCGCAAAGGGGACTACCGACGACGACGCGGGCCAGAGCCGCTGAGCTCTAGGCGCTGGGGTTGCGTCGAGCGATAGCGGCGGTCAAGACCGTGGCGAAGCCGCACCAGGCGGCGTAAGGAGCCAGCCAGGCTGCATGGCCGTCGCCGACGGCGCGAGCCCGGCGAGCCAGGTCGGCGCTGCTCAGCGTGAGGAGTCCCGCTTCCACGGTCGCGAGGTCGAGGCGCCGGCTTCGCCAGAAGAGCACGCTCCAGCCGGCATTGAGAGCGAGGTTGACGCCGAGCGCACGGCGGAAGGCGCGCGCTTCGTCGCTGCGGCCGGAGTCTTCAAGGGAGCGGATGACCGACGCGGACGTCCCGGCGATGTCGGCATACAGAGCGGTCCAGACGACGGGGAACGCCAGGGTCGGGGGCTGCCAGGAGGGCAGGTCCAGGCTCCGATACCAGTGGGAATCGGGGGTCGTGGCCGCCGAGCCGATAACGGCCGCGAGCGCCGTGGCCGCGGCGGTGGCAGCGAGCGTCTGGGGTCCGCGTTGCGGTTGCACGGTGCGCATCGCGCGATGCACGGCGTTGTCGAAACCGGTGGCGCCGCCGGGTGGGGGCCCCACCAGAGTGTCGATATCGCCCTCTTTGCACACGACCTCATGGACGAGGCTGCCGATAAGGGGCTTGGCGACACCGACGTTGACGGGGGTGACCGTGCCGATCCAATGGCTGGCCAGCCCCGGAGTGAGGACGGGGACGGGGAGGATGAGGCGGCGGCGGCGGCCGGTGACGGCGGCGAAGCGCTGGATCATCTCGGCGTAGGTGAGGACCTCGGGTCCGCCGATATCGAGGGTCCGGTTGATACTCGAGGGCAGGTCGGCCGCGCCGACGAGGTAGTGCAAGACATCGTCGACGGCGATGGGTTGGATCCGGTTCTGCAGCCACTTCGGCGCGATCATCGCGGGGAGTCGTTCCGTGAGGTGGCGCAGCATCGCGAAGGAGATGGAGCCGTCACCGACGACGACGGCGGCCTGGAGGCAGGCAGCCGGGACGGATGAGGCGAGGAAGATTTCGCCGACTTCAACCCGCGAGGCAAGGTGCTCGGAGAGTTCGCCGTCGGGGTGGAGTCCACCAAGGTAGACGATGCGGCCGACTCCGGCTCGTTCGGCGGCGGCTGCGAAGCCCGTCGCGAGGGCGCGGTCGCGCTTTGCGAAGTCACCCCCGCCGTCCATGGAGTGGATCAAGAAATAGGCGACGTCGACCCCTGCCATCGCGCGGTCGAGGTCGACCCGCTTGGTCGCGTCACCCTCGACGACATCGATAGCAGTGGCCCAGGGCTTGTCGGCAAGCCGGTCCGCGCTGCGGGAAAGCACCCGGACGGACCAGCCGGCGTCGAGGAGCCGGGGCACCAGCAGGCCGCCGATGTAACCGGTGGCGCCCGTGACCAGGACCGTTCGCCCGGAGGATCGGTTTGGGTCCGCAGCGGAATCGTCGGGGTTACGCGGGTGGGTGGAGTTCATGCCGTTCACCTCAGTGAGTCGAGAAGGGGAGGAAGGAGCAGGAGCATTGCCATCGACCAGGCGCAGTGGACCAGGATCGGGCCGAGGATGCCGCCGGTGACGCTGCGCTGCCTCGCGGTTACGAAGCCCAGCAGGGCGGCGGCTAGGACGAGGAGAGGGATCCCGGAGACGACGGTGAGCAGGGTGTAGAGGATTGTCGTGATGACGACGGCGTGCCTGCTGCCGGCTGCGGCGAAGAGCGCGCCGCGGAAGTAGAGCTCCTCGCCGATGCCGTTGACGAGGGTGACGAAGGCGACGAGCGGCAGGGATCCGACGCGGGCGTAGTCGAGTAACTCATCGACCGGCCCCCGCAGCAGCGGGATGCGCGCGACGACGACGGCGCCGGCCAGGAAGAGGACGATGAGCAACGTCGCTAGGGCGAGCGACTGGACGATCGGTCGAGCGACGCCGCCGCGCCGGGTCCAGGCGTGTCCAAGATGCAGCGGTCCGGAGGCGAAGGCGCCGACGATCCACACCGCGGCGAGTGCGAGGGTGGCGTAATAGAAGCGCGGGTCGCCGGGGGGAAACCGGAGGCCGACGGCGAGCAGGATCGCGCCGACGACCAGCGTGACGGCCGCGACGATGCGGCGGCGGCGGACAGCGCCGGGTTGTTGCCAGTGATCCCGGGGCACGGGCTTGAGCAGGGCAGCCCGGACGAAGTCGCGGATCTCGCCGACGGGGTTCATGGGGGACGCAGTCTCGCCAGGACGGCTGAAGCGGTCCGACGCCCGGAGACCATGGCGCCCTGGATCGAGCCCGTGTCGCGGTAGTCACCGCAGACGAAACGACCGTCGCCGAGCGAGACGTTTTGGCGGATCGGCTGGCCGGGGGGCTGAACGGGCAGGGCGTGCGGGACGATATGCCGTGCGACGACCTGCCAGTCCGCAGTGTCGCAGCCGAAGATCTCCCCGACCCGGGTCTGAATATCTCGCTGCGAGACACCTTCGGCGCCGGGTCGATCGAGCAGTGCCGTCGCCTGGACGAGGTGCTGCCCGGCGGGCGCGTAGGAAGGAACGGTGTTGCTGATGACCGCCGCGTTTATGACGGGTCCGGCCCCAGCGCCGCCCCGGGCATCAAGGGCGAGCATCGCCAGCGGGTTCGGGCGACTCGGTGCGGCGAACCACCAGGTGATCAGCCCCTTGCCCGCGACCGACGGGGTGCCCAGCAGCGCGTGGGCCGCCGCCGCGTCGGAGACGACAACCGCTTTCGAACGGACAGATCCACCCCCATAGTGGACCGATAGCGCATCGTTCCCGGTCGCCTCAACCTTCTCAACGCGCCGGGACACCTCGACGGGTCTGCCCAGATGACTCGCGATCTGGTGGGGCAGGGCGGCCATGCCCTGGGCAGGAAGGCCGGGCGCACCGAAGGCGAAGGAGCGCAGCAGGAGCCGCACGTAGGTTGCCGAGGAGGACCCGTCGCGCTCCAGAATGACACCGGCGAGGAAGCGTTCGAGGATGTCCTCGCGCAGCGGGCCGTGAACGCCGGCGGCGTCCAGGGAGGGACCCCACGCTGCGTCCGGGGCGGCCTCCAGCCGGGCGACGGAACCCAGTGCCGGCGCCAACCAACGGGCGAGCGAGGCGAGGGCGACGGGCCCCAGATAGCCACTGCGCAGGGTCTTGGCGAGGTAGCGGGGGTGTCGCGTCGGGTCGGCGAGAATCGCCAGGCCGTCCGCGCGCCGCACAGCGACGCCGCGGTCGAAGCTGCGCAGCGCCAGGGCCGGAAGGTCGATCTCTTCACGCACGGCCGGGTAGGCGGGGTTGAGGACTTGGAAGCCCCGGTCGCACCGGAACCCGTCGATGACATCCGTGCGCACACGACCACCGATGTCGTCGGCGGCCTCAAGGACGCGGACGTGCAGGCCTGCGGCGTGTAGGTGTCGCGCGCAGGTCAACCCGGCGAGTCCCGCTCCGACAATGACGACCTCGGCATCCATACAGCCCTCCTATCTGTCTGTGTCGCTCTTGTCGAACGGGGACGGCACCTTCAGCTCTGGCGCATCCCGCGGGCCAGAGCCCTAGAGGCGCTCATGGGGCGACCTTCATCGAGGATGCCATTCGCGCAGGGCAGGCCATCTCCTTGCGGTCGGCAGGGGTCGCTCGGCGATCGCTGTGGCTCGTCGGCGACACGACCGGACGGCGGCTGACCGGTGGCTCATCCCACGCACATCGGCGTGGGGGTGCTTGTGGAGTTCCTCGAGGTCCCAGGCGGGCCCGTTCGACCGATGATACGAGGATCGAGGGGTGCGGGCGGGTACATGAGGGTCCTTTGCTAGCGGTTGATGGGCCGCTGATGACAACGGAGTTTCTACCTGCAATGATTCGATCATCAAAGTAAACGGCGGTCAAGACGAGGCGACCCCCGACCACCGGGTGGACGGGCCGGTGGATCGCGATGCGGTACATCGGGTATCGACGCGACTTCGCCAGATGACGACCATCTCGCAGGGCTACGCCGACCGGGTGAGCCGTCATCTGGCATTGAACCGCACGGATCTCAGCGCAATGGGCGTCATCGCGCAGTCCACGGCTCAGGGACAGGTGGTGTCCGCCGGTGACCTGGCGCGACGGCTCACCATGTCGCCGGCCGCGGTGACCGCCCTGGTGGACCGTCTCGAGCGCGCCGGCCACGTGCATCGCGAGCGGGACGGGCGCGACCGACGCCGGGTCGTGCTGCATCTCACGTCGCACGCCGGGCAGGTGAGCGCGGCTATGTTCCAGCCGCTCTCGCAGCACTTGCGGGGCGCACTCTCGACCTACAGTGACGAAGAACTCGATATCGTCGCCCGGGTCCTCGACGACGCGATCGAGGCGAGCGAGGTCGCGCTCGCGCAGGCCCTGCCTCAGGTGCCTACGGCTGCGCCATCGCGCTTGTTCGGACATCAGACCCCACCAAGCCGCCAACCAGCGCCTCAAGATCCAATGAAGGAGCCGACGCATGAGCAAGGTGAACGAAAACACCCCGCAGCGCAAGACCACCGATGACGTCAACGTCAACGATGGCGATCTGCACAGTCGCCGGGGAGCCGCGGAGGAGGGGCGACAGCTTCGCCTCTCGGTGAACACGGCCTTCGCCGAGCAGATCGGCGAGGAGGGCGTCGCGTCCTACGTCGCGACCATCGTCGAGGTCGGGCAACGCCACCAGGGCGCTGACGTCGCCGACGCCGTGGAAGCGCTGAGGTCCAGCTGGGATCGGGCCGGAATCGCGGTGCCGGACATCGAGACCCGGCGTCTTGCGGAGCAGTTGGCCGACCCCACGCGGGCCGACCTCGTCATTGCCCTCGATGACGGCCGCGTTCTGCACGGCGACGACCGGCTGGGCGAAGGTGGCAACCGCTCGGCCCGCCAGGACGAGCCCGGCGACCCTGATCGGCCTGCGTATAGCTGATTGCGCGGTGCGGCCCACGGCCGCTGTTGCGGTGGGCGAGCTGTGGGTGGGTGCCCACGGCGCCGCCGTGCCAGCCTCGCCTTGGCGTGGGGGAGGCCGCCCGGCCGCGGTTGCCTAGTGCCCGGGGCTACGACGGCGGCGGGCCCCCAACGGGGCCTGGGGTCGCCCGTCGTCGCCCGGGGCGAGCCCGCCCTGGCAGCTCGGACAGTAGAAGATTGTCCGCTCTTGGGGGGCGGCGCCCACGAGGGCGACCCGCACCCCTTGCGCGCAGCGGCGACACGGCCGACCGGACCGCGCGTGCACGGCGCCGAGCGCACCCCCCTGGTTGTGGCCCGTCGCGGTCTGGATACCGGTACGCGCCGAGACGCGCATGCGCCGCCGTGCCCAATCCAGCACCTGCCCAAGGTGATCCGGAACGAGGGCGCTGCCGGGCCGCCACGGGTGCAACTGCTCGGCGTAGAGCGCTTCGCTGACCCAGAACGTCCCCAGGCCGGCCAGCACCCGCTGGTCGAGCAACGTCTGCGCTAGCGGCCTGGAATCGGCGGCGATGCGGTCCACGACGGGCCCCGTGCCCCAGGCACGGTCGAGGATGTCGGGGCCGAGGTGGCCGACCAAGGTGTGCTCCTGTGAGGTGGGCACGAGGTCGAGCATCCCGAGGGAGCGACCGACGGCGGTGGCCCGCGCCGTGCCCAGGACGGCTCGGATGAGGTGATGTCGACTGATCGGCTCGTGGGGCGGCCGAACCCTCCACGTGCCGTCCATCCGTAGGTGGGAATGCAGTGTCAGCCCGGAGTCGAGGCGATGCAGCAGGTGTTTGCCGAGCGCCGTCACCTCGATCGTCGAAGCGCTCGTCAGGTCGACGGTCGCCAGAGAGGGCCAGCGCAGGTCCGAACGAGTCAGCACCTGGCCTGCGAATGCACGGTGCAGCTTGGCCGCCGTCCAGGCGACGGTGTCACCCTCCGGCATCGCTGCCATCGAAGGCAGGGCCTGGGTCCGAATCCGGGGCCAAGCGCAGCGCAGCCTTCGACTCGGGGGAGGGCTGCCTAGATCGCTGGCGCGTTAGGGGGTGTTGGGCCTCGGCGAACGGCACCCCCACCCCCTCCCATCCCCCACGCACAGCGCTGAGTTCGGCGCTGGCGGAACCGAACAGCTCCTGCGCGATCCGCACGGTGGTCCCGGCGAACGTGGCGAAGTCGGCATCCTTGGGCAAGGAGA
>JAUNUZ010000500.1 GCA_030537915.1 Micrococcales bacterium | reverse complement strand
CACCTAGCGTTGCGCCTCGGCGTACAGGTGCCAGGACTGCCAGGTCGCGCGTTGAGCCTCGAGCTCTGCGATCACGCGGGCGGTCGCCTCGCGGAGCCATCGTTCGTCCGCCTGCTGTGGTGTGGAGGTCGTCGGGTTGAGTACGGCGTCGATCATCCGGTCGAGGCCGCGCTGCCCGAGTTCCTGAACCGCCTCGCTTCGCCACGTCGTACGTTGGTCGGCCTCGGATCGTGGCTCGTGCTTGGCGGCGCGGGTCTCGAGGTTGGCACGTTGCGCGAGGGCGATCGCCTCCTTCGATGTCGGCAGGCGACCATGCTTCGCGGCGTACTCGTCGGTGAGTTCCCCGGTGCGGTCCTCGATGTCGTGGCGACGGTGCGACCAGCGCCGGCACAGAGTCGGGTCGACGCCGTCGATCTCCCGGACGGGTCGCTTGGCGAGCCCCGCCGCTCGGTCGACGAAACGAACGCCGAGCTGTTCTGCGAGGTGGTGCTCGAGTGCGGTGTTGTAAGCCTCGGAGGCGGCGACGGCGTACTGGTGCAGGACGGTGCCGTAGACCGAGAGCCACTTGCCCTGGCGGGTCTGCACCTTGTTGGCGACGGCGACGTGGGTGTGCAGGTCAGGATCGCCGGCGCGCGAGTCACGGTGGACGAACGCGGCCGCGACCAGGCCGCAGGCCTCGACCTGGCGCACGCCGTCGGTCCCCTCGCGCGTGAAGATCGCGTGTCCCTCCAAGAAGGCGAGCGCGTCCGCGACCGCTGCATCGTGCGCCCTCGTGATGGCCTCGGCCACCTCGGGAGGCGCGACCGCCCACAGCGTCGAGACCGACTTCACCGGCGAGAAGGTGAGGTCGAAACCCGCGACAGCATCCGGTCGGTAGGCGCGGCCGAGAGCCGTGCCAGTGACGGGATGGCAGCCCTCCCCGAACAGGTTCTTCATGTGGTCGGCGGTGACCGTGTCGCCGTACGCGAGGCCGTCGAGACCGACCAACCCCGAGCCCACCCAGTGGCCGGGTGCCTCACCCTTGGCCGAGTAGTAGTCGCCCAACGGCGTCGAGCCGAGCTCGGTCGAGTCGGCGGCCGCGACCTGGCGGGTCAGGTACTCATACCCCGACCCGGCGGCCAGCTTCTTGAGTGTCATCGTCACATTCCCCAAGGCCGCGGAGGGCGGTCGAGTGGCCACCCCGATTTGGAATGAAAGAGGTGTGTTTCTGGAAACGGTCTAAGGGAGCGTGCGGGTTGAGGATCAGGACGGCGCTGGGCGAGTGGAGCTCGGGGCGGGAGACGTTGCGGATCTTGGTGCGGATGAACGGCAGATGGGGTGTCCATGTGGGGACAGGTTTCGGCCTTGAGGGATGTGGGCGGCCAGTTCGGTCGCCCTGGACCCAGGAGGACCCATGACTTCCACCACCACCGTTCCCCGCCGGCTCGTCTCGTTGGCCGAGGCAGCCGAGATCCTCGCCGTTTCGGTGAAGACCGTTCGTCGCTACATCGCCGCCGGCGAGCTCGATGCCGTTCGGCTCGGGCGCCGGACGATCCGGATCAAGGCCGAGTCGATCGACGCTCTGATCGACGCACACCCGGTGAATGCGTGGCGGGTGCGGACTTCATGAGGTGCCGGCGGAACGTGGTGTGATCCATCCACCGGAGTGCTTGACTGCCCGTCATGAGCAGCCGCTTCGACCCGCCCGACGTCAACAAACTCACCGCGCACCTGTTGGCTGAGGCAACGCCCGAGCAGAAGGCG
>JAUNUZ010000499.1 GCA_030537915.1 Micrococcales bacterium | reverse complement strand
TGCTCATCGTCAGCTTCGTCGTCACGATGCTCGGCGCGTTCGCCCAGGACGTGCGTTTCCTCGTGGAGCTGAACAACTTCGCGTTCTTCGTCGGCCTGATCATCGGCTTCGGCGGCTACCTCCTCGGACTGCGCCTGCGCAGCCGCGGATCGGTCAGCCCGCTCGACGCCGCCTGACCTCAGAGCCCCGACAACCACACCCCTGAAGACCAACTGATCCGAGGAGGATCACCATGAACACCAGCAGTGAGAAGTACTTCGCGAGCGCGGCCGAGATGACGGCGGACTGGATGGAGGCGCAGTTCGGCGGCCCGTTCGGCGCCACGATCGTGCGCGGCGACGAGGTCATCGTCACCACGGGCAACCGCCAGATGATCGACACGGACCCGACGGCGCACGCCGAGATCGTCGCGATCCGGGAGGCCTGCAAGCTGCTCGGCACCCGCGACCTGTCCGACTGCACGATCTATGCCACCTGTGAGCCGTGCCCGATGTGTGTCGGCGCGATCATCTGGGCCGGCATCAAGGACTGCTACTTCGCCGCGACCAGCGAGGACGCCGACCTGGCCGGGTTCTCCGACCTGCACCTGCGTCGCTTCCTGCGCGGCGAGGACACGAGCGTGCTCAACCTGCAGCACGTCGGCAACCGCGATGACTGTGACGCGCTGTTCCCGGCGTTCTGGGAGATGCACCCCACCTTCCCGCCGTCGCGGTCCGGGGCGTGAGGCCCCACTGGGGGGCTGGGCCCGCCCCGCGGGCCCTGCCGCACCCCCCACTTCGACCAACCCCCCACCCACCGTGAGTCACGCCCGTGGCTTCCGCGACCACAGGAGATCCACGAAATGCGTGTTGTAGTTGCACTCGGAGGCAATGCCCTCGCCAAGCGTGGCGAGCCGATGACCGCGGACCGGCTCCGCGCCAACGTCCGGTCGACGTGCGAGGCACTGGCCGGGCTCGCCCTCGAGCACGAGGTCGTCATCACCCACGGCAACGGCCCCCAGGTCGGCCTGCTCGCCCTGCAGAACCTCGCCTACCGCGACGTCGCGGCCTACCCGCTGGACATCCTCGGCGCCGAGACGCAGGGCATGATCGGCTACGTCATCCAGCAGGAGCTGACCAACGCCCTGGCCGGTGTCCGCGAGGTGGCCGCGATCGTCACGACCGCAGTCGTCGAGGACGATGACCCGGCCTTCACCCACCCGACCAAGCTCATCGGCCCGCAGTACTCGGCCCAGGACGCCGCAGAGGCGGCAGCGGAGTATCGCTGGACGATCGCCCGTGACGGCAATGCTTTCCGGCGCGTCGTCCCGTCACCCAACCCGGTGCGGATCCAGCAGACGCCGATCGTGCGCCTGCTCCTCGAGAACGAGCGACTGGTCGTCTGTGTGGGTGGCGGCGGCGTGCCGGTGCGCATCGACGACCGGGGCCGGGAGATCGGCATGCAGGCCGTCGTCGACAAGGACCTCGCCAGCGCGGCGTTGGCCGCGGAGCTCGGCGCGGACACGCTCATCATGCTGACCGACGGCGACTACGTCAGTGAGAACTGGGGCACCCCCGAGCAGCGCGACATCCTCACCGCCTCACCCGAAGCCATCGCCGAGCTCCCCTTCGCGGAGGGGTCGATGCAGCCCAAGGTCGACGCCGCGATCCGGGTCGCCAAGGCGGGCGGTCGTGCCCTGATCGGCCCGCTCGACCGCCTCGAGGACCTGCTGGCCCGCAAGGTCGGCACGGAGATCCGCCCCGACGTTCCCG